>JAISAD010000042.1 GCA_031266895.1 Bacteroidales bacterium | reverse complement strand
CAGCGGTAGCAATAGCATACACCATACTGTCTATAAGATTGTTGGGAAATTTCTGCGTTACCAGAATAGCTATTCCCAACACCGCGCAATTGGTAGTGATAAGCGGCAAAAAGATACCCAGTGCCTGATAGAGTACCGGACTCATCTTTTTAAGAATAATTTCAACCATCTGCACCAGGGCAGCAATGATCAGAATAAAGACAATAGTCTGTAAAAATTTGTCGAGATGTAAAGGTATTAACACATAGCTGTTCACAATTGTGGTAACCAAAGTAGCTAAAGTAATCACAAAAATAACCGCCACGCCCATACTCAACGCAGTGGAGACCTTATTTGAGACGCCCAAAAAGGGGCATATTCCCAAAAACTGGGCTAATACAATATTATTGACTAATACTGCACCGATAATCATCAATATGTATTCCATAATCTATTCATTATAAAGGTTATAAATTAATTTTTAACATTCTGTATCCATTTCACAATAGCAATAACAAAGCCAAAAATAAAGAATGCACCGGGAGGAAGTATAAAGACCAAAATTCCATCTCCCTGAATGAATTTGTGGCCGAGAAATGCACCGCTACCCAGCAATTCGCGACAAACGCCAATAATAAACAGGGCTAAGGTAAACCCCAGTCCCATGCCTATACCGTCAAGCATAGAATTAAAGATGGAGTTTTTACTCGCGAAAGCCTCCGCACGACCTAATACAATGCAATTGACCACAATAAGCGGAATAAATATCCCCAAACTTGAAGCTAATGCCGGTACAAAACCCTGAATGAGCAAATCGACAATAGAGACAAACGTGGCAATCACCAAAATATAACAGGGGATACGCACTGTGTCGGGAATGACTTTTTTCAGCATGGAAATAAGCATGTTAGACATCACCAGCACAAACGTAGTGGCTAACCCCATGCCCAAACCATTAATGGCCGAGGTAGTTACCGCCAGCGTAGGGCAAGTGCCCAGCACCAGTATTAATACAGGATTCTCTTTAATAATCCCATTGGTTAAAATACGAAGTTTACTATTCATGACTGTTTTCCTCCTTTGCTTTTAAAAAACCATTACAGGCGCGCTGTACGGCATCGCAAAACGCCCGTGATGAGATGGTTGCTGCCGTGATAGCATCTACATCACCTCCATCTTTTTTTACCTTTAACTGATAATCTGCAGGATTTTTAGTTAAAAACTGCTTTGAAAAATCGCTTTTGGTTTTGTCAATTTTATCGCCCAAACCCGGTGTTTCGGACATTTTCAGCACTTCGGTGCCCAAAATAGTGCCATTGGCATCAATGCCCACCATAATATGGAATGAACCGCTGAATGCCTTGTCGGTATAGGTTTCTACCGCTGCACCATACAGTTCCTTATCCTGATAAGCCAAATGTACTATAACCGGTTCTTTATCCTCCGCCAGTGTAACCGCTACATCTTGAAATTCGCTGCCTTTGTAATCGGGCAACACCAGAGCGATAGCCTCTTTCTTTTTCCTGACTTGCGATTTCTCTATAGGTTCTTGCGTAATAGAATAGACCGCAGCCAAGCCAATGCCGGCAATGGCGGTAATCAGGACAAGCACTAATGTCAATTGAAGTAAAGTAGATTCTTTCTTTGCCATAATGTTAAATTTTACTGTATTTTGCCGGTTTAAAACCTTTATTAATTAACGGAACAAGGGCATTCATAATCAGGATGGCGAATGAAACGCCTTCGGGATAAGCCCCAAACATGCGGATAATCATGGTGAGGAGGCCACAGCCCACTCCGAAAACTATCATCCCCCAGGGCGAAGTGGGCGATGTAACCATGTCGGTAGCCATAAAACAGGCACCCAACAGCAACCCGCCCGCAATGATGTGGAAAAACGGATTGGCACAGGTGACAGGATTGACCATCCAGAAAATACCCGCAAAAATAAATGCACTTAAAATAAATGATATCGGAATATGCCAGGTAATTACCTTTCTAAATAACAGAAAGATGGCGCCAATTAAAATGGCAATGGCTGATACTTCGCCAAAACTGCCGCCCATTTGGCCGACCAGCATTTGAATAGGCTCGGGAAATGGGGTTGTAGAAACAACTGTATGCAGTTGATCAATATAATCCATTTTTGAATCCATAATTTGTGACACTGTCTCGCCATTTTGTACACCTTCTTTCAAAATTCCCAGTGGGGTAGGCCCTGTAAGCACATCCGCACCTATTTTCCACAAGGGCTTTGGAGCAGGCCAGGTGGTCATCTGAACGGGAAATGAAATCAGCAGAAAGACACGCCCTGCCAATGCCGGATTGAAAAGGTTTTTGCCCAGTCCTCCAAATGGCATTTTAGCAATTCCGATGGCTATCAACGAACCGATTACCACAATCCACAAAGGTAAATTGGCTGGTACGTTAAAGGCAAGCAGCAAGCCTGTAATAACTGCCGAACCGTCGCTAATCGAGGGTTCCTCTTTCAACAGAAAGCGTTGAATCAGATACTCAAAAACTACGCAACTGCCCACTGCCACCAAAGCAATAAAGATGACTGGCATGCCAAAATAGTAGATAGAAACTAAAAAAACAGGAAAAAGTGCAATGACTACCGCCCACATTACTTTCTTTACCGACTCTCCGCTGTGTATGTGTGGCGATCCTGAAACTTGTAATAATCTGTTATTCATACAATTATTTAGATTAACTTCTTTTATTAACTAATGCTGCAAATATACATGAATTTTTTAAAACGAAGTTCTTAATCAAAAAATATAATACTGCTCTTTTCCCTGCCAGAGAGAAAAAAGAGCAGTATTGGAGGAAAAATGCGGAAATATTTATAGTAACCCGAAAATTGGAGCTAATTTTATTTTATGCTGTAGCTGCCCGTATTTTATCTGTCCAATTGTTAATACGTTCTTCCGTAAGATTACTTTCGTTGTCTTCGTCAATGGGCAATCCCACAAATTGGTTATCAATGACCGCTTGGGAAGCGTCAAACGAATATCCTGCCGTTTCTGTAAAGCCAATCACTGCGGCCTTATCTTTTACCGCTTCATAAATTTTCCCGATAGCATCACAAAATGTATCGGCGTAGGAAGATGAATCTCCACAACCAAATAAAGCGACTGTTTTTCCCGACAAATTAGCAGAGGCAACTGTTTTGATAAAATCTTCCCAATCGTCCTGCAAATCTCCTAATCCCCAAGTAGAACTGCCAAACAGTAATACATCATAAATGCTCCAATCAATTGCCTTGGCATTTCTGATGTCATGAATGTCATTGTTGTCAATACCTAATTTACTTGCAATTCTTTTGGCAACTCCTTGTGTGTTGCCACTGGATGAACCGTAAAAAATTCCTATCTTACTCATTATGTTTAAGTTTTATGTTATAAAATATTGATTTATTTATGGTGCAAAAATAGCATCTACTCAATATGTTACACAATCCCTACAAATGAGTAATTTTAACTGTAAATCCCTACTGAAGGTTATTTCCTTTCGATTTCTTTCCAAAATTGTAATTTTATTTTACCACAAAACAAACGACAATAATGGGCAAATGATAGCGAACAGCACTTAGTTGGGCGGCAGATGCTAATTATATGGTGTAATTAAAAAAAAGTTGTATTTTTGCACCCTCAAAATATGGCGGGCATAGCTCAGTTGGTTAGAGTGCCGGATTGTGGTTCCGAAGGTCGTGGGTTCAAATCCCACTGTCCGCCCGAGTTGGTGAAAGGCAGCAACTTAAAATAGTTAGGTTGCTGTTTTTAGTATCATTAAACGCTGTAATTTTAAGATAAAATATGTCAAAATTCGCTACGATACTCCATTTGCCAAGTTGGTTTCCCACCCCAAAAGAGCCTGCTTTGGGTAATTTTATTATGCGGCATATTGAAGCTGCAGCCACTTACAGTCATGCCATCGTACTTACGGTGGATTTTTTGGAAAACCGGAGTAAAGAATTTGAAATTAAATGCGTAGATACCGGTATTTATCAGCATGTTACTGTTTTTATTAAAGAGGAAAAAAGGAAAAGCTGTAGCGTAAATTTATGTCGAAAATGGCATATTTTTCAGGCTTATCAGGTAGGGTTTCGTTATATTCGACAACATATTGCTGTGCCTGATTTAATCCATTTGCATGTGGCGCTTCCTGCAGGAAAAGTGGCGTTATGGTGGCATTTTCGCTATAAGCTTCCCTATATACTTACGGAACACTGGTCGGTATATAATCCCACGAATTTTGCCCGATGCTCGTTTATAAAACGGAAATGGCTCTCTTGGATTGGCAGTCTTGCCGCTCAAATTTTGCCGGTGAGCGAAAGCTTGTTGTTGAATATGCGGCAATGTGGTATCAAAACCGAAGCTACAATAGTCCCTAATGTGGTGGATACATCTTTTTTTTGTCCTGATGAAACCGTAAAGACACCGCATGTCGCAGCGTTGCAAATTTTGCATGTATCTACTTTGAACGAAGAGGCGAAGAACGTATGGGGTATCCTGCATGTTATTGAAAAACTGTACGTTCAACGACAGGATTTTGTATTACAGATTGTTCACGACTATCCTCGTCCCGATTTGGAACGCTATGTAAAAGAGCATCATTTAAGTTCGGTGGTGCTGTTTAACGGGCGCAAAACGGCTTCGGAACTGTTGGAATATTACCGTAAGGCCTCTTTTGTGCTGCTTTTTTCTAACTATGAAAATCAGCCGTGCATAATGTTGGAGGCTTTTGCGGTGGGAAAACCGGTATTGGCTACTTGTGTAGGTGCAATTCCCGAAATGGTAAGCATTGAGCGTGGTCGATTGGTTGCTCCCAATGACGAAGCAGCCCTTTTAGAACAGTTGAACAATCTGCTTGATAAGGCTTCGGAGTATGACAGCAGTGCTATTCGACAATATGTAATGCACCGGTTTACACCGCAGGCAGTAGGGCAGGAGCTTGCAGAAGTTTATAAAAAAATATTGCGGCATGGGTAGAAAATAATGGATAAACATGAAGAAACAGGCGTATAATTAAATTGGCTGATAAACAATAGTATGGATTAATTATTGATATTGATGATGAAGGTACGATGTATTGGAGGTTTCCTGTTCTTTCTTAGTCTCCTATGGGTTGGAGATAGCTGCTATGCGATTAATCCTCCCGGAACAGTGAAAGTAAAACTCAATCAGGAAATTTTGTATGTGGACAAAATAGATATATCTAATTTTGAGTGGGCTGTTTATGTTGCTTTTATACATCAGAACGATTCGGCAGTACAGAGACAAATCATAGAACGAATTATTGTTTTGCATGATAATAAGCAACTCCATGATGCGCCTGTATTGGGTATCAGCCGAGAACAGGCAGAGGCCTATTGCCAATGGCGCACCGATATGGTGAACCAACATCCTCGTTTTGAAAAAGCTAAGAAAACAGTTTGTTACACCCTGCTCACCGAAGAGCAGTGCAGACTTTTAGCGCAAAAAAAGAGATGGCGTAAATTGCAATCGGCAAGTCAAACGCCTACTGAAAACGGATTTAGATGTATAGCTACTATGAAAATTAGGAGCAAATAATCTCTATTTGATTGGGTATTTTGTTCTAATAAAGCAACTCAACAACCCCTTTCCCTTCACGAATAATCTCTATGTCACCGGCAGTACAATCTACTACGGTTGAGGGAACATTATCACCATAGCCGCCGTCAATTACTATATCCACGAGAGGCCCATAGCGTTCATAAATTAGTTCGGGGTCGGTGATGTATTCAATTACATCGTCATCATCTTTTACCGAACCGGAGAGAATAGGGTGGCCGAGTTCCTTTACAATTTCACGTATAATATTATTATCGGGGATACGAATGCCAATCGTTTTTTTCTTGCTTTGCAGCAGATTAGGTACATTCTTGCTTGCTTCGAGAATAAAAGTAAAAGGGCCAGGCAGCGATTTTTTCATTGCTCTAAAAATGTGATTACCGACAGGTTTGCAGTAATCCGACAGATGACTGAGGTCGTAACAGATAAACGACAACATTGTTTTTTTCTTTCCATCACCCAAAATCTGACTGACACGCTCCACACTTTTTGCCCTGAAAATATCACATCCGATACCATAAATCGTATCAGTTGGATAGATTATAACACCGCCATCTCTCAGACATTCAACCACTTGATTAATATGGCGCGGATTTGGATTTTCAGGATATAATTTCAGCAGCATTTTACATTCTTTTCAACAAAAGAGGGTAAGCTACTTACATCGCATCGCTCAACCAGTGTACCCTTGCTACATTCCTGTCCTGGGGGAGTTAAAAGGGAGCAGATCGTGTAAGACTTACCCGACTGCAAAAATAAAAAAAAATCGATTACAGTGATTAATAGCCTAAAATTTTTAGCATTGGCTTATAACTCTGCTCTTTGGCAAATAGTTTGGTACATATTTCACCCTCTTCATCTCGATAAATAATAATGTGTTTGGGAGCAGGAGTCAAGCAATGCTGTATGCCGCCATAGCCACCCACGGCTTCTTGGTAAGCACCGGTATTAAACAGCCCGATATACTGCGGTTCGCGTTCCTCATTTTTATCCGTAATGCTCTCTTTCGATTCATTATCGTGCAATATATCGCCGTTTCCGGTCATATTATCGTGAATTTTCGGCAAAAATACAGCATTCAAATGCGCTTCCGAATTATAGTAGTCATGGCTATCGCAGGTCAGTCCGCCCAAAAATACGCGCTCGTAGGCTTTATCCCAATTGTTGATGGCTAAAATAATAAACTGCTGATTAATAGCCCATGTATCGGGGAGGGTAGTCATGAAAGAACTATCAACCATATTCCATAACTCTCTGTCATTTTGACGTTTCTGCTGCAAAATAGAAAAGAGTACGGCGCTGGCTTCTCCTACGGTATAAGAACCAAATTCGGTAAAGATGTCAGGTTCTGTAATTTCCTCACGTTCACATATTTGCTTAATTTGAGATACAATCTCTTCGGCCATATATTCGTAATCGTATTCAAAAGATAGTGAATTTTTAATCGGAAAGCCGCCACCAATGTTCA
>JAISAD010000032.1 GCA_031266895.1 Bacteroidales bacterium | reverse complement strand
CGAACATTTCCCTGCATTAACCCCTGAGTCCGTAAAATTACTATATATCTTCCTCTATTGTTTCAAATATTCTTTCTGCGGAACCTAAATTGTTAATTATAAACTGTTTGCAAATATCGCAAACGGTCTGATAGCAGGCAGGTGTTTCTTTAAATTTTTGCAGCATGGCGTGAAGTTCTTCAGCTGTGTGTATTGAAAAAGCACCGCCAAGTTTTACTAAGGATATCGCTTCGTTAAATTTGTTGTAGGCAGGACCGAAAAATAGCGGTACACCGAAAACGGCTGCTTCAAGAGTGTTGTGGAGACCGGTTTTGAAAGCGCCGCCAATGTATGAAATATGACTGTATTTATAAATCTTGCTCAAAATTCCAATACAATCGATAACAAGCACTTGCGCATTAACTAAATCAGTCGGCGAGGCTTTGGTATAGCATTGCGGCCTGTAAAGCGCGTATTTTTGCAAAATAGATTTAATATGCTCATGATCAGTACGGTGTGGTGCAATAATCAATTTATAGTCGGCAGCTATTTTTGGGAAAAGCGCAGCCAGTAAAGTCTCGTCGGGAGGCCAGCTGCTACCGGCTATAAACAGTTTCTTATTCTGTTTGAACAATTCTATTTCAGGAAGTTGATAATCTTGCGAGGCAATAGCGAATACACGATCAAAACGGGTATCGCCGGTTTGCGTAATTTGCTTTATGCCAATAGACTGTAATAACTCTACCGAAGTTTCATTCTGTACAAAAAAATGGGTAACTTGCCGTAACTGTTTAGCAAACCATCGACCGCAAGGTTTAAAAAAATATTGCGAAGGGCGAAAAACAGCTGAGATATAATAATATGGAATATTTTGATTATGAAGCTGTTGCATCATATTATACCAATATTCGTATTTGACAAAAACAGCGCATTTTGGGTGTACGGTTCTGATAAAGCGAATGGCATTTTTACGGGTATCTATGGGCAGATAGGTTATAATGTCAACAGTGGGATCATTCTTTGCCGTTTCGTAGCCTGATGGGGAAAAGAAGGTGAGCAGTATGGTGCAATCTGATTGAGATGCTTTAAACTTCTGTATCAGAGGTTTTCCTTGTTCATATTCGCCGAGCGAAGCACAATGAAACCAAACTATTTTGGATTTCCCGGCGCATTGTGACTCTAAATTTTGCCATAATGATTTTCGACCGGAACACCACAACTTTGCTTTTGCATGAAACGGCGCCGCCAGCCTGATGCCTGCCGCATAGCTTCTGATAACCAAAGTATAGAGCCAGCGCATATTAGAAACGATAAAGGTCGGTAACCCGTTTTTTTTCGTAAAGCGGTATAAACCAGCCCAATTTTCCGCCAACCATACAACTAAATGCTGGTTTGATATTATTGGTATGCCCTACGTTAAAGATATAATTTCGGAGTGGTTTTGTCCACATTTCATATACTTCGATGCCGATATAGAAGTTGCCCACCCTGTTTTTCCGCATAAAAAGATAGCCAACAAACTGGCTCATGCTGAATCCGCCCGACTTTTGGTCGTAGCCCTTGAGGTAGTCGCCCAGAATTTGCGGTACGGCATCATCAGGCTCTTTAATCCTGATTTTATGTTCAAAATAGCCGAAATCACAGTGCAGCCACAGCCCGGAATTTCGCCACCGGTCAAAAGGAATAACTTTACCGAAACCTGCTCCTATATGCCAAAAGCGTCCCTCCATATAAATAGTAGATTGCAATCCGTTACCATCCAGAATAATTCCATTTTCATCCACTAAATTACTGAGAACAGTGTTCGGATGGCGCACATCACTGGCGAAAAAATAGTTAAAATTGAGATCGAAGGTCCAATTGGTTTTAGTTTTCACCATCAGCAGGCCGCCTAAATTGAGGTTTAACTTAAACGTATCGCGCATCATGCCAAAAGGAAAAAGCGTAGAAAAATTTGCTCCTATCATCACCATAGTAGTAGCAGTATCGGTAGTAGGGGTTCCTGTGTCGTAAAATTGTGATTGCGCCTGCACATTCCAGCACAACAGTCCGATAAAAACAGATATTAATATTTTCTTCATGCGATTTCTTTAGTTTATATTCAAGGATGATAACGCTCAAAATTAAAGTTTAGTATATCAAAAAATGACGGCTATTCCAAAGTGAATTTTGCCGGTTTTAAATGAGACAGGATGATTTTGGGCATGACCTAAGGCATAACTCAGGCTAAAAATGCCGAATTTGGCATCGAAAGAGAGTCCAATGCCAAAACTGTAAGGGTAATCGCGATAGTAGTCGGACGGTAATTTGCGCTCGAACCATCCTCCGTTAAAAAAGGCGTGGATATAAGAGTTTCTGGTAAAGAGAAAACGCAATTCGGGGATGCCGATCAAGTAGGCAGAGGCGAAAATCGAATTTTCATCAAAGCCTTGTAAAGTCTGCATTCCCCCAATTTTATACAGCTCGTTTATAACTAATTGCTTACCATAAAGCCAAGCACCATTAATTTTCAATACTATAATCCAGCGCTTATGCAAAGGAATGTAGCCGGCTGCTTCACCCTCTATTTGATAACGCAAACTTTTCATAATCAAATTATTGTATAAGGTTGCATCTGCCTTTGGATTTTTAATGATGTTACGTTGTCCTACGCTGGCATTTAGCCGTATTTCGAATCCTTTGCGCGGCACGTAAAGTTGATCAAGACGACACAGCAGCAATTCCAAGCCGTAAAGCGATTTCCGAAAATCAATATAAAGGATTTCATTTTGAGCTGCATGCAATTTTTTTGCATCCAAAAGAGTAGAGGAGGTGTAATTATAATAGGCCTTGAGAGAAGAACTGCCCAAAAAAGTATATTTTAATCCGGCTAAAAAATTAAGATTCAAATGAGTAGTATCTTTTTTTTCTAAATTAAAATCGAAACAAACCCCGATTGGCGTTCTGAAAAGGTAAGGAAAATCGAGATTTATAGTCAGATTTTGCGAAAATTTTTCCGGAGAAATCCATTGCAAATGAATGGTTTCTCCAAGTGTAAAAAGATTTTTCAGATTCAACTCCAATTGTCCCGTAACAGACACTTTCCCACTCTGTTCATTCTCTGGCACAATGCCAATATAGCCGTCGAAACGATTGACTTTACGCTTATCCAGGAAAAGATAAAGATTAGCCTGATTTTCCACAAACTCAACCCCCGGACTCCTGATTTCTGTGATGAAAGGCAACATGGCTGTACGTGCCGAAATTTGTCGTAGCGCTTCTTCACTGTAAATTTTCCCTCTGCGCCATGATAAATGAGGATAGAGTACCCATTTTGATATTTTTAAATTTCCGGAAATAAGAATAGAATCCAGTGTAATATATTGATTTTTGCTAATTTTTAATCTACTATACCAATTTTCGGCAGAAAAGACGACGCTATCCAATTGCAGCTCGGCAAATGGGTAACCGTGATTTTCCAGGTAACGCATCAATTGCGTGGTAAAAGCAGGGTATGCTTCGATTGGCAGTGCATTGTGTTTCAAAAAACGGTGGCACTCGGCCTCTTCAATCAAGGGAATATCTTCGGGACTAATGGAGATAAAGGCAGATTTATAACGTTGCCCGACAAAAGGTTGCAAAAAAATGTGGGTATTGTCTTCAAAAAAGGTATCCACTTGAAAAGCGAGGTATCCCTGCTGACGGTAATAATGCTCCATTTTGGAAAGATAAGGCACTATTTTTTTGCTGCTTTTGGCACGAATTTTCATTCCCGATTGGGAAAAAAGCGCTGAAATAGTCGAATCACTGGTCAAAATAACAACTGTTTTTTGAGCCGAAAGCAGCATTTCTGTTCCCAAAACCCATCCAATAACAAAAAATAATATTCTATATATCAATTGATTAGCATTTTTAAAGAGTATTTATATGTTGTAATAACATGATAACATTATTTTTTTTATCTTTGCAAAATTAAAACAAAAAACGCGAATATGAAGAAAAATATTGTAATTCTTAGCATTTTTATCTGCTTTATCCTTGTTTTAGCAGCTTGTTCGCCAGGAAGTAAATGTCATGCTTACGGGTATCATACCCAAAATATGGAGCTACCTGAAGGACAGGATCAAGTGTAGTACAGCATGTGCGCACAGAGCAAGTTTCTCAACCCGAGCAACATGGAAAAGACATGCCTGGTTGTGCTTTTTTTGTGGCTGTTGCCATCTCTTATAGCACAGGATGTGGGTGTGGCAGTGGACAAAACCGTTACGCTGAGCGAATGGAATGTAGTGGCTTTCGTTAATACTTCGGGGGGGGGCGCCAGTTTTCAATATGGGTGGACGCCTGATAACTATAATAAGCATTTTTGGGAAATTGATTTTTTATATAGCTTTCATTCAAAGCAAGTTAGAGTAAGAAACTCTTACTATCCCAGCGCCAAATCGTTTTGTTACGGCAAATTGTATGATCTCTATTTTTTGCGAGGAGGATACGGCTATCAACGCACTATACATCACAAACCCTATTGGGGTGGAGTGCGTATCAGATACACTTTGTCGGGTGGTTTTTCGCTGGGAATGGGGTTGCCAATGTATATTATGGCCATGAATGCGGGATCTGGAATTTCTACCGAACGTTACGATCCTGATAAGCACAATACAGATAATATTGTAGGAAGAGGTCCCTATTTTGCTGGTATTGGCAAGACGGCTTTACGACCGGGTTTTTATGCCAAAACAGGACTTAATTTTGATTTCAGTCAAAAGGATTTGGTTATCCATGCTCTGGAAATCGGTTTTACAATAGATATGATTTTTCCTCCGTTGCAACAAATGGCGTTTAATAAACCTAAACCGCTCTATTTGTGCGCTTACATATCTTATAATATAGGACGACGGCGAGGAGTGCATTAAAATTTTTTACCTCACAATTCAACAAATTTTTCTACTTTTGCAAAATCAAAAACGGACATTTGCCATAAAAACGATTTAATTAAATTAAAAACAATATAAGTAATTGAAAATGAATAAAATAATAGCTATTTTGCTTTTCGTTTTAATAGGAAATTTTGCAGGAAATTCACAAATTCATTGTCCTTATGGAGGGACGGTGGATTGTTATGGAGAATGCGGACTTTTTACCGATAATAATGGAGACGTTTTTTGTGACTATGGGAAATTGTCAAAAGAGATAGAATCGACCGCGAGTGCTACTGACGAACCGGCTGCTGCAACACAGTCGGCCGCTAAAATCTCAACCGTTTCTACAGACAGCAGTACGCCATCCGCCACCCTGGCCTACAGTGAAACACAGGAGTATGATCAATTGTCAGCAGAAATATTGCAACAGCCCGACAACGAAGTAATTTCGATGCAACAGCCCGAACAGATACAATCTATTCCGCCGGTCGAAGCGCCTTATCATCTGTTTGAGTTAAGCATTGCATTACTTTTTTTCTATCTCATTTCTGTTCTATTAGCTAAATACCGGATATATAGGCTGGCCACGCATCGCAAAATCTGGAACATCGGACTTGCCGTATCGTTTTTGATTTCCTGTATTATCGGTTTGATGCTGGCTTATTATGTCAATGTACGAAACTTTCCCTCCAATTACCGCTCATTAGTGCTTTATCATGTGGAGTTTGGAATTGCCATGACAGTAATTGCCCTCTTCCACATGATTTGGCATTGGCGTTACTTTCTTAATCTTTTAAAATCTAAAAAACAGAAAACAGGGAAGCAGAAAAAAGAGTAGATTATGAATTATAAATCATTCATTAGCAACATATTGCTAAAAACAAAATGTTGTATGGCATATCTAAAAGAGCGTTTTCAATGGCGCATTTTAGACAGCTATATTTTTAAAAAATTTTTGGGGACTTTTGTCTATGCCATTGTTTTATTAATGGTGATTGTGATCGTGTTTGATATTTCTGAAAATATACAGCGCTTTATGGATAAAAATATCTCTTTTTCCGATATTATTTTCCGTTATTACCTCAATTTTATTCCCTATTTCATCAATCTGTTCATCCCACTGTTTACCTTTATCAGTGTGATATGGTTTACCTCCAAACTTTCATCTCAAAACGAAATTATTTCCATTCTGAATGGCGGCATAAGTTTTAGCCGTTTTTTGCTGCCCTATGTGTCAGGTGCACTTATCATTGCATTATTGTCTCTGATTTTGTCCAATTTTATAGTGCCATACACGCAAGAGCACTTTTTAGCCTTTAAGAATGAGATGTCCAACCGGCACTATATTACTCAATCGTCAATGCATATTAAAAATTCGCCCAACAGCTATATCTATTTGGAACGTTGGGAGGAAGAGACGCGCGAGGGCTACATGTTTACCTATGAGATTTTAGCGCATCAAAATATTTCTTATAAAATTTCGGCTAGAACAGTGAAATACAATGAAGAAATCAAAAAATGGGAATTGAAAAATTATACAAAACGCACCATTATTGATGGTGATGAAATCATAACCACCGGCCAACAGATGGACACGGTTTTTAATGTATTGCCACGCGATTTTGATCAAGATGTAAAAATTATTGAGACTATGACTTTCCGACAATTGTACGCTTTCATTAAACAGGAGGAATCTAAGGGATCGAGTTTGGTTAAGTATTATATTATCGAAAAACACAAGCGATTGGCTAATCCTTTGGGGACGCTAATTATGACCTTGTTAGGCCAAAGCGTAGCCTCTCGCAAAACCCGTCGAGGCGTGGGAGTACACCTCTTTTTGGGTATCGGATTGGCTTTTTCGTTTATCTTCTTTCAACAGATTTCTACTGTATTTTCCATATCCGGAGGACTGCCTCCATGGTTAGGCTCATGGATTCCCAATCTTATTTTTTTGGCAATTTGCGCTGTAATGTTGCGTTTTTCGCAAAAATAGCGCCATGCGACCTGTTTTGATAAGAGTTAGTGGTGTGGAGATTTTTATTCATTCAAGTATAAATTGAAAATTTCTATGTACATTTGCAAAAAAGCAAACTAAACGATGACGATGAAAAGCGATATAGAAATTATGTCGCCGGTCGGTTCTTATGAATCGCTGATGGCGGCCATAGAGGCAGGTGCCGGCTCTGTCTATTTCGGTGCAGGAAAATTGAATATGCGGGCACGCTCATCCGGCAGTTTCGGCTGCGAAGATTTGGAGCGAATCACAGGGATATGCCGCGACTATGGCATACACTCTTATTTGACTGTAAACAGTGTGATTTACAATAATGAAATCGAAGAAATGCGTGAATTGCTTGATTTGGCGAAACTGGGGCGCGTGTCGGCAGTAATTGCTTCTGATATGGCGGTAATTAGCTATTGTCGCCAAATAGGAATGGCGGTGCACCTTTCTACGCAGTGCAATGTTACCAACATTGAAGCGGTACGCTATTATGCCCAATTTGCCGATGTGATTGTGCTGGCACGTGAAACTACGCTTAAACAGGCAGCCGATATCATTAAGATTATCCAAGAACAGAATATTTGCGGGCCAAACAATAAAACAGTACGTATTGAGATGTTTGTACATGGTGCACTTTGTATGGCAGTGTCGGGCAAGTGCTACCTCAGCCTCGACAATTTTAATTATTCAGCCAATCGCGGCGCATGTTTGCAGCCTTGCCGACGAGGTTATCGTGTTTGGGATTTAAACCAGGAGGTAGAATTATCAATTGATAATCAATATATTATGTCTCCAAAAGATTTATGCACTATCGGTTTTTTAGATAAAATTATTGCAGCCGGCATTACCGTGTTAAAAATTGAGGGACGAGGACGCGGGGCAGAATATGTGAAATGCGTAACCCGCTGTTATCATGAAGCAATAGACGCTATCGCCAATCAATCTTTTGACAACTCAAAGATCGAAGCGTGGATGCAACAATTGCGCAGCGTTTATAATCGCGACTTTTGGGATGGCTACTATTTGGGGCGTAAAATGGGTGAATGGACAGAACATTATGGATCGCAGGCTACCCGTGTAAAGCAGCATATTGGGAAAGTTACCAACTATTTCAGCAAATTAAGCGTGGCCGAAATTACGATTGAAACAAGGGAACTTAAATTCAACGATAATATTTTGATTACAGGACCCACTACTGGCGTTTACGAGGACAGTGTTCGAGAGATTCGTGTAAACTTAGCTCCCGTAACCCAAGCGATCAAAGGGGAGGTGTGCTCTATTCCCGTACACAAGTTGGTGCGGCGGGGCGATATTCTTTATCGCTGGATAGAAGTAGAGAGCAGGTTGTAACTCCTGTCTCTACACAACTTCAGAAAATTCGTCAACTTTCTCCTTGCGATTTATAGACGGAATGGAATCCTGCAAAGAGGTAAGTAATTTACCTGTCATTTTGGTCAATTCCATCAACTGACACACGGAGTGGTGGATTTTTTCTTCGCTCAAAATAGAAGATTTCGCAGCAATGTCGGTATAAACCACGCATTCTCGAATAAAACTTTTAGCTATTTTCAGGTAATAGATAAATTGAACTTTGTTGCGCACCGAACCCTCAACTATGTTTAAGGCAATGCCCTGCGCTGCTTTTACAAATTTTTCGCCCAACATAAATTGTTGATCTTCACGAAGATGTACTGTCTCCTCTTGTACCCATGCAATATACTCTATTGCTTTGGCATAGATTCTTAAATCTTTAAATCTGAAGAAACTCACACTGTTTTCCTGTTCATTCATGTGTTTGCTGTTTAGTTAGAAAATTTTTGCAAAGATAGCAATTCTTATTTAATAATTGAATGCCGTTGCTCTAAAACAGGATATTTTTTTTGCGTCTTATTACTATTTTGTAAAAACACGCTGTTGGTTAACTATTTAAGATACGATCTTAACCAAACTTTTTCCAAAGCCAATTTTTTCGACCTGAATTTGTACAGGTATGCGCTCTTTCAATTCCTGTACGTGCGAAATAATGCCAACTTTGCGCCCCCTGTGGTGCAACTGTTCTAATGCATCCATTGTAACTCTCAGTGTCTCAGCATCAAGTGTGCCAAATCCTTCATCAATAAAGAGGGTTTCTATCTGTATATTTCGGCTCGAAAGCGAAGAGAGAGCCAATGCCAGAGAAAGTGAAACCAAAAAGGATTCACCTCCAGAAAGGGTATGGACGGTAGATTCTTCGTTACCCATTAAATGATCTATCACTTTGATGGACAGTGAACTTTCATCGCACTCTAAGGAATATCGGCTGGAAAGTGTCTGCAAATGAATGTTGGCGAGTTGCAAGAGTAGCGATAAAGTGTAAGATTGTGCAATGTTTCTAAACCTTTGACCATCTTCGCTTCCGAAAAGTTTTTTAAGCTGTTCCCAATTTTGAGCATATTGCTCTCTTTCCTGACATTGTTTTATCAATTCTGTCCTTTGTGCCGCCTGTCTTTTATCAAAAACCAACTGTTCACGCAGTCGCGCCACCTCTTCGACACAACTTTTATACTGCTGTTGGGCTTCTGTAATTTGTTGCTGTACCTGCATACTATCCGTTTCGTTCAGTTCAGGCACCGCGACATTATGCGCGGCCAGTTCCTGCGCCTTAGCCAGCCGCAAACTTTGTGTCTCTTTATGTTCGTTCTGTACTTGCTGAACCTGCCGGCGCAACGTTTCTAAATCCTGTTTTTCGCGAGAGCTGGCAATCAAAAACTCTTTAGTTAAAAATTCCTGACTGTCATTCGTTTTCTGTGCTGCCAACCACTCCTCCACTGTTTTTTCATGTCGGGCGCACTCTTTTTTGTCGGTTTCACTCTGCTGATACACTATTTTAACTTGACCACCGAATGCGCTTAATCGTTCGGGCAAGTCGCGCAACGACTGCGCTGTTATATCGTATGGCGAGCTTTCTGTTGTTTCCTCTTGCAACCATTGCCCCGAGTGAGCACGCAATGCTGCAATGTGATCGCGGCAATGACTGTACTTTTCCCACAATAGCTCTGCTGTCTGCTGCTCTTTTTCGGCCTCGTAAACCTGTTTGATTTGATCATCCAAATACTCTATTTTGGCAGCACATTCCTGTTTTTGTACATTTAAAGCGGTTTCGGCTTGTGCGGTGTTCAGTTCATTCGACAAGCCCAATTTAACGACCTGTCGCTGCCATTGCTGTTGTGGTGCAATGAGACTTCGAGTATGATTATCTATTTGTTTTTCAATGTTTTCAAGTTGTTTAGAACAGTGTGCTGTTTGACTGTCGTGAGCGGTAACCAACTGCAAAAGCTGTTCGGCTACTTGCTTTTTTTCGGCACAGGCTTCTTTAAACAATTCAAACGTCTGCATAATAAATATTTCACTCTGATTTTGATAAGGATGTTCGAGACTGCCACACACCGGACAAGGCTGCTGTTCAGACAATTGTGCCCGCAACTCTTTAGCGCTCCTGTTGGCCGCAAGCGATGCCTTTGCATATAGTTCTTCTGCCACAGTGGCTTCCGCTTTAGCGTCGTTGTATTGCTGCTGCAAAATGGGTATCTGAGCTTGCAGTTCCATCTGTTGTTGCCTGTATTCCTGTTGTTGCACCTGCATTATCGACAACTGTTTTTGCAAAACAGTTACTTGCTGCAAGGCAAGTTGTGCAATCGCAATATCCTCGACACGTTGCTTCCAAACTGTTTTTTCTTTCGTTAATTCTTCTCTATCATATTGCGTAGTAATATCTTGCAAATGATTAATCAATATTTCATACGATATTGAAATCGAACTTTGAATATTGGCGTGCATGTCAGGAAGATGTTTTTCCAAATAATTCCGCATTCTCATCTCCATTTCGGCAAATTGAGCAAGATAGCGGGCAAATTCTTTGCTCATCAGGTGCCGTTTTTCCGTATTTCTCCTTACCGATTTCAATCGCTCTTGCCATAATTCCACAGTTGGCATAATGGGTTGCATGCGCTCCAATTTCGACAATAACAGAATATCCGAATGTGCTTCACGCAGAACTGTTTCCGCTCTTTGCTCTCTTTCGCAACAAGCGGTCAGTTCAGCAATCAGGGCATGCCGCTTATCCAACTCTGTTTTTTGAGTGTGCAATTTTTCAAGATGTTGCTGTAATGCCTTTTCCTGTGCTGTAAAATCTGTAATTTGCCAGTCAATATTATCCTGTTCTTCCGTATTTAGTAAAACAATTTGATTAATCATGCGATTTAACCGGGCAACTTCATCAGAAGCCTGCTTGGCCTTGGTATATATCTTTTGAGAAATTTCGGAATAGATATGACTGCCTGTTAGCATTTCCAGAATATCGGCCTTTTCATCGCGATTTGCAAAAAGGAATTTGGCAAATTGATTTTGCGCCAGCAGTACAGTTCGTACAAACTGCTCAAATGAGAGTCCTACACATCTTTGAATAGCCTCCTGCACCTCTTTAAGACCACCGCTAAATTCTATTAATTCATTTGTTTTCAGTAAAGCATGTCTCGGTTGTTGTATTTTTCCGTTACGTTTATTATGTGCTCGGGCTATGCTCCAGCAGGCACGATAGGGTTCGCCATCTACGCCAATAAAATCTACTTCAGCAAAACCTTCTCCGGTACCACGGCGAAGAGAGGAGGCCGGATTTTCGATCGACAGTTCCTTGCCATTAAGCAACACCTTTTCCCGATTGCGTCCGTTAAGCAGACGCGGCGTACAGCCATAGAGTGCCAAACATATTGCATCTAAAATTGTGCTTTTGCCTGCACCGGTAGTCCCTGTAATCAAAAAAATTCCCTCACCTTTCAATGGCGCTTCCTCAAAACGGATGTCTGCCTGTTCAATCGTAGCAATATTGTGAATGCGAACCGTCAGAATTTTCATTGTGCTTCTCCTTTCTCAAGCTGCACTTCTGCAATGGCCTCTTGCAGTAATTTGCGTACCGTGCTATTCATTTCGACTCCGTTTTTTTGCAAAAAATATTGCATGGCCAACATTTCGGGATTTAAATTTTGTAGCTCTTCTACTGTAGTTACCGAGATACAATCATGGGCGTTTTCTACTGTCGGAATGGTGGTTTTGATGCCACAAAAACGCGCTTTTTTACCTTCCAAAGCGGCAAAAATCCGGTCGCGCACATCGGCTACCGGTTCAGTTTGCAGCCAATTGGCCTCTAAATAGATTTCCTCTTCATCAGACAGTGTATGTAATGCCCCTACTAATTCCGATAATGGCACGGGCGAATCTGGTACGAGTTTCACGGGTACAGGCACTGCAATGGGCAGAAATTTAATATGGGGCTTGCGGTCGCCCTTAAACTCCACCAGTATTACCTGATGCTGTCGATTGCGAGCGTTCAGCGATATCGGCAACGGCGATCCCGAATAGCGGATGGCGGGATTTCCGCCAACAGGATAGGCTTTATGTATGTGCCCTAAAGCTACATAATTAATTCCTTCGGGAAAAACAGTACAGGCAAGGCTATCCACTGCACCTATAGTTTGCTCCACGGTGTCATCGGCGGCAATGGCAAGATGTGCGGTTGCAATTATGGGCAATTCGCCGGCTATTACTTGTGCTTTTTCAAACAGTGCACTATAAAAACGGCGCAAGCTCGCCCATTCGCTTTCTTCATCACTATGGCGTTCGTAATCACCCCTCCGCAAAAACGGTACAGCCATACAGACTCCGGCCATAGTACCGTTGTGATAGAGCGGAAACAGCATCTTTTCCCATTCCACTTCCCCTTTCTGCTTTGGTACCATACCTACGATGTGGATATTAAAATTGTGTAAAATTACGGCTGGAGCTTGCAATCGTGAAGGAGAATCGTGATTACCGGCCACAATAATAATTTGCAGATTCGGAGCTAACTGTTTGAGAGACATTAATTCCTGATAATAAAAAGTTACGCTCTCTGCTGCCGGATTACTGTTATGAAAAATGTCGCCGGCTACAATCAGCACATCCGGCTTTTCTTCTGTGATAATATGGTGCAATTGCTCAAAAAAGAAAGAAAACTCCTCTTTTCTGTCCCAATTTTGAAAAAAATGCCCAATATGCCAATCCGAAGTGTGAATAATTTTCATTACTTAAGCGGGAATCTTATTCCCTGACAAGATCGGCGCGCCTGTTTAAAATATCCACTGCCAAATAAAGCGCATTGCGCATGGATTGACCGGAGGCTTGATTTTTGCCGGCGATGTCATAGGCCGTTCCATGTTCGGGAGCAGTATGTACAATGGGCAATCCTGCGGTAAAATGTACTCCCTCGCCATTCGACAGGAGTTTGAAAGGAAGCATGCCCTGTTCGTAGTAAAGTGCTAAAACTGCATCGAATTTGGTATATGCTCTTGATTTGAAGAAATTAACAGAGGAGAATGGCCCAAAAGCGTTAATTTGCTGCGCAAAAGCCTGTTCGATGGCTGGCTTTACTTTATTGATGTTTTCGTTACCCGATAATTCGTCTTCGCCGGCATAAGGATTGAATGACAGGACGGCAATGTTGGGATTGGTGTAGCCAAAATCGGTAATTAAGGTTTTATGAAGTATTGATAGTTTACTTAGAATCAAATCCTTGGATAACATGCTAACCGCTTTTGCAAGCGATATGCAATCGGTAACAAAACCCACTTTCAAAGCATCCGAAACTATAAGTTTCATAACTTCTTTTGATTTAAAAGCATGTGCCAAAAACTCAATATGGTTGATAAATTTAAAGTTTTCAGACTGAATATTATTTTTGTTAACAGGGGCGGTTACAAGTGCACTTATGTTATTATTTTTCAAATCTTCACATGCAGCAGTGAGCGATAATACGGCCATTTTGCTGCTGATTTCGGTAGCTCTGCCAAAATCTACTTTTACTTCGTTGTCTGCCAAGTTAATAAGGTTGGCCTTTTTCAAATTGGCCTGTTCCAGATTTTTGATAAACTGAAATGAAAAATCGGGTAAATCAAGCATTTTGCGATGATAGGTAGCCACCTTAGCCAGTCCATAAACAATGGAGGTGCATATTTCTGCCATTTTTGGCTCGGCCAACGCTTTCATAATCACTTCATAGCCAATGCCATTCACATCTCCCTGCGTGATTCCTATTTGATATAATTTGTTATCTGCCATAATTCCAAACGTTTGATTTTAAAGTTATTATAATGTAACTTTTACTTCATATTCTTCATAACCTTCAATAATATCGCCTACTTTAACATCATTAAAGTTATCAATATTCAACCCACAATCCTGTCCGACACTTACCTCTTTCACATCATCTTTGAAGCGGCGGAGAGAACCTAACTTGCCGGAATGAATCACAATGCCATCACGTATCAGGCGAATTCTGGTATTGCGCTGCAATTTGCCGTCAAGCATAAGGCAGCCGGCAATATTACCCAATTTGGTGATCTTGTAAACCTCGCGTACTTCGAGATTGCACAAGATTTTTTCATGAATTTCGGGCGAATGCATACCGGCAATAGCATCCTTGATTTCATTAATTGCCTTAAAAATAACCGAATAGGTGCGAATATCAATCTCTTCCTGCTCAGCCAGTTTACGCGATCCATGCGTAGGACGCACTTGAAATGCCACGATGATGGCATTGGAAGCTGAAGCCAGGACAACGTCGCTTTCGGTTACGGCTCCTATCGCACTGTGGATTACATTTACCTGCACCTGTTCGGTAGAGAGTTTTAAGAGCGAGTTGGTTAATGCTTCTACGGAGCCGATTACGTCTCCTTTCACAATAATATTCAATTCCTTAAAGTCTCCGATAACGATGCGGCGGCCAATTTCATCCAGAGTAATGTGCTTTTGAGCTCTCAACCCGATTTCTCTTACCAATTGTGCTTTTTTGGTTGCTATAATGCGTGCATCGTGTTCCGAAGCGCATACTTTAAAAAGGTCGCCGGCCTGCGGAGCCCCATTTAAGCCCAATAACAATACAGGAGTAGCGGGGCCTGCACTTTGTACAGTTTGGTTACGCTCATTGTAAAGCGCTTTTACTTTGCCAAAACAACTGCCGGCCAGCACCGGGTCGCCAATTTTGAGTGTGCCCGATTGCACCAGCACTTTGGTCACATAACCCTTGCCTTTATCTAAGGAAGATTCTATTACCGTGCCGATACCCGAACGATTCGGATTGGCTTTCAGTTCTAACATTTCAGCCTCCAGCAGCACCTTTTCAAGCAATTCTTTCACATTCGTACCATGCTTTGCATCTATCTCCTGGCATTGATATTTTCCACCCCAATCCTCTACCAAAATATTCATGGCAGCCAATTCTTCTCGAATTTTATCAGGATGGGCATTGGCTTTATCTATTTTCGTAAATGCAAATACCATAGGCACACCGGCAGCCTGTGCATGGTTAATCGCTTCTTTCGTTTGCGGCATCACCGAATCATCGGCGGCAATCACAATAATACACAGGTCAGTAACTTTTGCCCCACGTGCACGCATGGCCGTAAAGGCTTCGTGGCCGGGGGTATCAAGAAATGTAATTTTGCGACCATCGTTCAACACCACTTCATAAGCCCCAATATGCTGGGTAATGCCACCCTCTTCGCCGGCAATTACATTCGCTTTGCGAATATAGTCAAGCAGTGAGGTTTTTCCATGATCCACATGTCCCATGACCGTAATAATGGGGTGGCGCGGCACCAAATCTTCAGGATTATCAATCAACTCCTGAGATCCATCTTCATTGTCCACGCTCACAAACTCTACCTTATATCCATATTCGTCAGTCAGTAATGCAATCGTTTCTGCATCAAGTCGCTGATTTATAGAAACAAAGATGCCAACACTCATACAAGTAGAAATAATTTGATTTACGGAAACATTCATCAATGTAGCCAGTTCGTTGGCTGTGATAAACTCCATAACTTTCAATATCTTCTGTTCGTTCAATTGTTGGAGTGCTCTCTCTTGAGTTTCCTCCATAATTTGTTGTCGCTTCTCTCTGCGGCGTTTCGAGGCTTTTGATTTGCCCAGTGGCTCCAAGCGCATCCGAGTCTCCTTAATTTGCCGTTGAATATCAATTTCAGAAATTACAACCGGTGCTTTTTTCGGTTTTTCAGCCGGGTGCTGCGCTCTTTCGGAATTTACCTTGGTTTTTATCCGTTTCCGCTTTCTCTCCTTTTTAACGATATCTACTTTGTTGCTTTTACCTTTTTCGGTTTTTTTCTCTACCGGAAGCTGAATACTGCCCAAAATCTTGGGTCCTTGCAATTTTTCAACTTTCGTTTCAATAAATTCTACTTTGCGAGGTTCATTCGGTTCAGTTTCAGAAACGGGGGGCCTGACATCTTGCTGTTGTGGTTTTGGATGCTGTTTCGTTTCATTCTGATTCTGTACATTTGTTTCATCCTCTGCTTTAGCCTCTTCTCGACTTTTTTTCTTCTTTTTCTTCCTTTTTGGTTTTGTAGCGGAATTAATAGAATCCAGATCTATAGTTCCCAAAACTTTAGGTTTTTGAATAATCGGAATTCGATGGCTTATATGTTCCGGTTCCTGTTGTCCGGATTCCATTTTTTCCGGCTCTTTTTCCGGAGTATTTTCAACAGTCTCTTTTTTTGTCTCTTTCGGTTTTTCAACAGGTTGTTCTTTTTTTACCGATTTGGGTTCTGTAACAGGCTTGGCGGGTTGCACTTCTGTTTCCGGCTTAGGTTCCTGAACAGGACTAATTTCTACCGGTTTTATTGTTGCCGACTTCTTTTTTTCCTTAGGTTTGACAGGCTGTTCATCCGTTTTCTTTACTGTTTTAGCCGTTTTCTCCAACGCTTTTTTCGGTTCTACCGGTTTGCCTGCTTTTTCAGGAATGACAGTTTCATCTGTTTTTTCAATCTTTTTAGGCTTCTTGTCAATCGGCTTTTTATCAAGTTGAACCGCCGATTCGGCTTTTACCGCCGGTTTAGGGTCAATGAAAAATGGTTTTTCTTCCGGCTTTTGCGTCACTTTTGGCGCTGCTTCCGGTTTTGAGGCAGAAGTACCAAGCACTTTTTCTTTTAATTTCTTCTCTATCTGGTACTCGTTTACAAGCGCCGTATATTGTTTTTCGGTAAGTTTAGCGTTGGGATTATCTTCAATAGCCAAGCCCTTTTTATTTAAAAAAGCAATTACGGTCTGCATAGAGACATTAAACTCAATTGCAGCTTTTCCTAAGCGAGGTAACTTGATTTCTGCCATATTATTCTATATTTTTATATTACCATGATAATTATAATTAAACGTCCATTTATTCCATCTCCAGCTCTTTTTTGATGGAAGAAATCATGGCGTCCACAGTCTCCTCCTCGAGATCTGTACGTTGAATCAGTTCTTCGCGGGTATGCGACAGCACGCTTTTCGCTGTATCGCATCCAATTTTCTTAAATGAGTCAATTACCCACTGATCAAATTCATCTTCAAATTCATTCAAATCAACATCCTCTTCTTCCACAATATCGTCTCTAAACACGTCAATTTCATAGCCGACTAATTTACTGGCTAGTTTGATATTGTAACCTCCTTTGCCGATAGCGAGCGATACCTGGTCGGGCTTCATGTAAACGTTAGCGGTTTTATTCTCCTCGTCAATTTCGATGGAAGATACTTTTGCAGGGCTCAATGAGCGGGCAATCAGCAAGGTTTGATTTGACGTATAGTTAATAATGTCAATGTTTTCACCTCTCAACTCTTGCACGATACTATAAATGCGACTCCCTTTCACGCCTACACATGCGCCTACGGGATCAATGCGGTCATCATAAGACTCAACCAGCACCTTAGCCTTCTCGCCAGGGCTTCGTACCACATTTTTAATCATGATTAACCCGTCATAAATTTCAGGAATTTCCTGTTCCATAAGGCGCTCCAAAAATGTGGGCGAGGTGCGTGAAATCATGATATGGGGATTTGACGTACGCATCTCTACACGCAATACCATAGCTGTAATGCTATCTCCTTTTTTGTAGCGGTCCGTTGGAATCTGTTCGCTTTTCGACAACACCAGTTCAACGCCCTCGTCATCCTGTACCAGAATTTCTTTTTTCCATATCTGATTAATTTCCCCAACAACCAGCTCCCCTTCACGGTTTTCGTATTTTTTAAAGATGCGGTCGCGTTCCTGTTCTATAATTCTGCTGCTAAGGGTCTGGCGCAATGTCAAAATTTCGCGGCGTTGAAAATCTTTCATTTGCAGGGGTGTTCCCACCTCTTCGCCCACTTCAAAGTCAGGCTCTATTTTAATAGCTTCCGAAAGCGCAATCTGCGTATTTTCATTGGTAAGCTCCTTATCTTCTACAATCTCTCTAAATCGTTGAATTTCAAGGTCTCCATGATCCACGTTTACGGTAATCTCGAAATGGGCATCATTGCCATACTTTTTAATCAGCATGGAACGAAATGCCTCATTGACAATGCTCATCATTGTTTCTCTTTCGATATTTTTCAACTCCTTAAACTCAGCAAAAGTTTCAATTAAGTTTAAGCGGTCTTCCGATTTCCCTTTTTGTTTCATATCATCTTTATTTTGATTATCAATTAGTATGATGTAATTTTATAAAAAAGGGGACACAAGGCCCCCACAAAATCAATTTTTATAAAAAGCTCCCACTCTTAGCAGTGAGAGCTTTTTGAGTTGACCAACCAGGATTCGAACCTAGACAGACAGTACCAAAAACTGTAGTGCTACCGTTACACCATTGGTCATTGTTTGAGGCTGCAAAAATACAAAAAAAAATCATAATATAATATCTTGCCGCAAAAAAATCTGTTCTTCAGATAAGTAATTGTATGTCAATCCATTTTCTGCCAATTCTGTCGCATAATGAAAATAACCGAAAACAATAACAGGGAAAGGGTTGGACAGATTTGAAGAGTTTTGCAATATTTTTCCGCATAAGCATGCTCGCAAATCCGCATAAGTGTACGGAACAGACTGGCATATCCTGTTTTGTTGCTGTAATCGGCGCTTTGATATGTCAAGCTGGCATTTTTTTATTTTCGAAAATATTTTCACCGCTAATATATAGCCAATTGAATATTTTTGTATTTTTGCCTCGTCTATAATATTCATCTTATTTACTGTAATCAGCTAAACATAAATATCATATATACAATGACATACAATAAATATTAGGGAATTGTCTCCTCGCTGGTAATGGCAGAAGATGGAAATTATAAAGAAATCGAACAAAAAAAAAATAAAATAACATAATAAAAACACGCAAAACATAATGTTATGAGAAATAACTTACCTATTGGACTAATCATCGGAGGCTTGTCGCTGAGTATCGCACTGTTGAATATCGAAAGCCCGAAACAATCGGATTATTCGGGCGGATATATGCCCTCTGCAAGGGGAAATGCAAGCTATAACCCGATACACGACAAAGGGGACAAAACAGGAACGCTACTCGCTGCGCGTTCTGAGCACACCCCAGCCAATGCAGCTGACGAAGCCGGCACCGCCGCTTTCGCCTATAACTTTGGCGAAGCGAGCATCTTTGGCGCCGCAGGCGCCCTGTCACAAAAGACCGAACTGAGCATAACCGGCCTTGCTGACCGCGAGCTTCCACCACTGGAGCAGGGCATGGTAAACGTAACCGGCGACTATGCAGCCTATCGCATGTTGCCGCACGGCACCCAGTTCAATAGCGACATTGACATAGTGCTGCCTTACGACACGACGCTGCTGCCCATTGGTTACACTCCTGCCGACATCATGACTTACTATTATGATGAATTGCGCCGGCAGTGGGTTATAATACCTCGCGACACGGTGGACGAAACAAACCGCCTCGTTTACAGCAAAGTAAACCACTTCACCGACTTTATCAACGCCATTATCAAAAGCCCTGAGATGCCGGAGACGCAGGCCTACACCCCCACGAGCATCAAAGACTTGAAGGCGGCCAACCCACTTGAAGGCATTGCTTTGATACAGCCACCCACAGCCAACAGCAGCGGCACGGCCAACCTGAGTTATCCGATAGATATACCCGCAGGCCGGCAGGGCATGCAGCCCAGTCTGGCGATAACCTACAGCAGTGGCGGCGGCAACGGCTGGCTGGGCATAGGCTGGGATTTGAGCGTGCCCGCCATTACAGTAGAGACGCGCTGGGGCGTGCCGCGCTACGATGCGGCGCAGGAGAGCGAAGTTTATCTGCTTGATGGACAACCCTTGGCAACTAAAAACAGCAACGGGGAATACGATCCATTGGGTTATCGTGCCCCATGGGTAGCGCGCATAAGCGGCAATGTAGAATATTATCCATACACAGAGGGTGCTTTTAAAAAGATTATCAGGCACGGTACATCGCCCAAAAGCTACTGGTGGGAAGTGCGCGATAAAAACGGACTGATCTATTACTATGGAAGAACTGAAAAAGGAAATGTAGATCCCAATGCTACGCTGCGCGACCATAACGAAAATATCGCCAAATGGGGCTTAACCGAAATCAGAGACCTGAATGGCAACTACATTCGTTTTACGCATGAGATTGCTGCTCGAAATATTGGCAAGGCCATGTATATCAAAGAGATTGCATATACCGGACATGACCGTTCGCCGGCCAGCTATAAGATTGAGTTTGAGCGAATAAGGCGTGATGCTGCTGGTTGTAAAGACATTACTTTTCATGGACGCTATGGTTTTATGGAGGTAACCAATGATCTGCTGTATAAAATAAAAGTTAAACACAATGATGCCTTGATTAAGGAGTATAAGCTGTCATATCACAATAATGGTAAAAAGACCTTGCTTACTGCCATTAATGAATCCAGTTACAACGAGCGCTATCCCTCTTCCGGCACGGGAGAGGTGCATACCGTAAGCCATACTTTTGAATATTATCCCGAAACAATAAGTTTCGGAAATGAAACCACAATTAATACGGGAAATGATGCGGATGCTTTAATCGGCGATTATGCTGACAGCGCATTGCATAGCTCTTACTCATCTGCTGAGACTGATGAAACGGGTAAACTGGAAAGCAAAGTAAAAAGACCGGGATCTATTTTGGAAAAGGGCACGGATGCTACCTCAACCACAGCCAGTACCAGTACTTCCGATGAAGAAGTATTGATGCTTACAGATATTGACGGGGATAATTTGCCGGATAAAGTATTTAGAAACAGGCAGAACGACAAGGTTTATTATAGAAAACTGCATTTCGAAAATGGAGAACTCTTTTTTGCGCCACAGCCCACTCCTGTTATGGTAGAAGATAACGTCAACTCTTCTTCCAATCCCAACCATATTCCTTACTATAATCTTGCTCGCATTACAAATGGTTCCGGATACCCGACAACCGTGAGTGGAGCAGTGAGTAGTTATTCAAAAAACAAAATAACCTCACTTGCTTTTTCTGCAAGCAGTGGCGATCACTTTTTAGTTCAATATTTAAAAGACGTTGATGGGGATAAAATACCCGATTTGGTGAAAGACGGGCAGGTATTTTATAATCGAGTTGACGAAACCGGCAGATACTTTGCAAAATATGCAGGCACCATTCCAATGAGCAGGGATTGTCAGTTCTCACAAATCAGCAACGATGTAGCTGTAGATGCCGCCATGTTTCAGGGAAATGACACCGTAATAAGAGAAATTATTGAAATTGACGAGAGAGGTCAAGAAAACATATTGACAGATACCGTTATTACCTCTGCCCAGGAAAAAGCACCCCAAACTTATGATGCCGTGCGCGTATGGACAGCGCCTTACAGCGGAAATATCAAAATAAAGGGCAATGCTATACTGTCGGACTCCCTGTTAGAGGAGCAGGTAGCTCATGATATTTTAGACGGGGTGGATATTTTAATACAGCATAACAGCGCTCTTATATTTAACAAGCCTTTAAATTCCCTCTCCCCGAATCTGATTATAGACACGGTCAATACTCTTTCATTTTTTATAAACAGAGGCGACAGGCTCTATTTCCGACTGGGTTCAAAAGAATCTTCAATGCTTGATAAAGTTACCTGGATACCTGCTATTTTCTACAATTCGGTGGTTGTGAATGGGGCTTTACTGCCTGCTGATACCAATAGCCGGGATGCCAATGGCCGATATATCTACCGCTTTAATGCGCACGATGATTTTTTGATTAATCCGAAGACAGTTTACAGTATGCCCTATACCGGCACCATAATTGTAGAGAGCAGCTTACTGTTTTCCGACACCCTCAGCGATGACCTCAGCATCTACATTACGCGCAATGGAGAACAGGTATATGGGCCTGTTGAGTATGGCGCTAATTCGCATAACACAGGCACCAGTTTTTCCTTTTCGCTTGATGTAACCCAAAAAGATACCCTCTGTTTTATGGCCGAAGCGGCAACCGAAATTAACTGGAACGCTTTAAAATGGGACTTGAACTATGAATATATTGTGTTAGACGAAGAGTACGGCATTTCGGTTCAGGAAGAGACGGAAGAAGAGGGGGTATTTGCCCCTGCCGTTCGAGCAGAGCATCTGATACCTTATTTAACAACCTATCCTCAGCCTGTCTTTCCGACTGCGGTTTATCGGCCTGCTGCCAACGAAATTTTATCTCAAATTACCGCAACTTTAACAGGAGCAACAGACAATGATAACGTTACCCTCAGCATTAAAGGCACGGACGGTTCTGTAGTTATTCAAAAGGCAGCGCTGCATGCAAACAAAGCTTTGTTTTCTTTTAATGCTGTTGCATTACATGCTTATCAAAACTATTTTTTAGACCTCTTTATCGAAAACAGCGAGCCGGCCAGCCATATTACATCAGCAATCCTTACTTTTAATAACCGCACAGTGCCGGCAGGGCTACATGCATATCAGGATTCTGCAACGGCTCAATTTGGCAATTGCCATCACAACTGGGGGCAATTCGCCTACCTGCCCGCAGATTCCACAGATAAACACCTTATCAGCGAAAATCTTTTACAAGCACTGTCCGACAACTGGATTTCGACTATTAACGACAATTGGGATATATTCGACACTAATGATATGGGGCATTTATATCAGCAATGTCAGGATTTGAATCTTTTTAATTTTGCCTCAGCCCGTTTCAGTTCATTATACCCTGATTATGCACAGCAGGGCTGGATTTCTGTTTATGGGGTCAGTGTGGATAAAAGCATAATGAGCAACTATAATAACTTGCTTAAGATAACCTCCGCAATTCCCCAAAAGAAAGGCATTGACCCGATTGTAGCTGTACGCAGGCAAACATACTCTGAGACTGGTACCATGACATGGTATGCTACAAGCAGAAAAGATGAGCCTAAAACAGGAGTTGCCACTACAGGAGGCTGGTCGGAAGTGAGATCCGACTTCCTGGATATGAATGGCGACCTGTACCCCGATGTGCTCAGTAAAGATGCCATTAACTATACAAAGCCACAGGGAGGGCTGTCCGATTTGAAAAAGGGACACCACGGCATTGAGCAGTCTTCCATATCGGGCATAGGATCTGTGTTAAATGTTGAAAAGAATTTGGGCTCTGCAGATGGCATGTCCAGTCTCAAAATCCCTTGGAAAGCATACGCCATTACCACAGGCAGCTTATCTGTAGGAGCCTGTTTTCCAGATAAAAAGTTTGTTTTGAAAGATATAAACGGAGATGAATTACCGGACAGAATATATGACAACGGAATTATTCACTATAACCTGGGATATAAATTCCTGGCTACCAATCATGAACCTTTTAATGACCGGGAAGCTAATTTCTATGCCAGCAGCGTTACAGGCGCTATAAACGATACGGCAGCTTCCATGTACCGTTCCGATTACGAGCAGCAGCAGGCAGATGCATCTGCGCCCAATATTACAGACGATCTGATACACTTTGTTACTCAAGACATACATTATTTAATAAATAGAAACAAGGGAGAATCTCGCAGTTTCGGATTAAACGAAAAGCCGTTTTTATTAATAGACTTGAATAATGATAACTTAACGGATATGCTGTATGAGGATGACAATCAAAATATTTATGTCAAATACAATCTGGGCGCAGCTTACAGTGTCCCGATGCCAGTATTGCCTGCCGAGCGCCTTTCGGAATCGTACCATTATGGCCTGCATTCCTTTAACATCAGAGCTCTTGGAGTGAGCGGAGATACTGATAAAGGTAAAGTAGGGAGCAAGATGATTATTCGCACGGAAACACATTCCACTACAAGCCGTAAGGAAACAAATAATACCTACCAGGCAATCAATTTTATAGACATGAACGGGGACGGCCTGCCTGATTATGTAAAAGTAAAAGGCGATAATAAAATTGCCGTACGTTTCAACCAGGGCAGCAAATCCAACCTGTTAAAAAGCGTAACCGTAAAAATAGACAACAGCGCAGTGCTAACCCAAACCACAATTGACTACACCCTTTCGCCCAACACCACCGACGCCTGCAAGCCCATGTGGACCATGAGCAAAGTAGTCGTTTCGGGCAAAGAAGACGCCCACCGTACAGAATTCAAATACGAAGACGCCTACTACGACCGCTACGAAAGGCAAAACTACGGCTTTGCCACCGTAAAAGCCATACAGTACAAAAACAGCACAGGCTACCGCTTTGTAACCGAAAAGTTTCACAACCGCGACTACATGCGCCAGGGGCTGAAATACTACGAGTTGCTTTCGGCCGACGAAGCAGGTGAGCAAAAGTATGTGGAAAAACTGTTCCACTACGGCTTAATGAACTACAATGACGGTTCTCCGGCCGGCGATGGCACCCAATTTTGCTACGGCACAGGCTATCCCGCCCTGGACGAGGAAAAAGTAAACTGGTATAACGGCAACAGCACGCTGCAAATCACCACCCAAAAGCGATACACCTACGGGCCATTCGGCAACGTCACCACTTTTTACGATGACGGCGACCTGGCCGACAACAACGACAACCAGCGGGCAGAAATCGCCTACTTTACAGATACCTACAACCTGAACATCAAAAGCAAGCCCGTTGACATTAAGCATTATGGCGGCACTACCATGTACCGGCATCGCACTGCACAGATAGCTCCCGCCACTGGCCAAACCACTCAAATTGTACAGCACAACGGCAGCACTGCATCCCGGCTTGACTACAGCTACGATGTCTTTGGCAATGTGGAAGAGGTAATTTGTCCGGCCAATGCGCAGGGACAGCGAATGTCCTACCGCTACACCTACGACCCCGCAGTGCACCAGTATCCGGTTGAAACGCGCGACGCGCTTGGCAGGGCATCCACCTCCACCTACAGCTACACCTGGGGCAGCCTGCTGTCCACTACCGACATGAACGACAACACCATTAAATATCAGTACGACCACAGGGGGCGCCTCACAGTCGTGAAATCCCCTTACGACCCCGACTACACCATACGCTACTACTACAATATTGATGACCCGCGCTGGACAAAAACAGACGATGCCGACGCCACCTTTTTTAAAGCCAGAACGGAACACTACGACTGCTTCCATCCCACCACCCCCATTACCACCTACTCGTTTACCGACGGCTTTTTATGCACGCAAACCAAAAAAAGCATTGTAGAAGAAGGAGTTAGCAAAATGCGGGTAAGCGGCAAAGAGATCCGTGATGCGGTAGGGCGCGTAACCATTCAGTACGACCCGCTTACCGAGCCTGTAAATAGCGCAAACAATAAGAAATATACGACCATTACCGCCCTTTACAATCCTGTAACTACCACCTACGATATTTTAGACAGAGTTTTGAGCATTACCGACCCGCAAAGCCACGTCACCAAATTCAGCTACAGCTTTGGGAACGATGCTTTCGGAAAAAAACGCTTTTCGAGTGCTACTACTGATGCCAACGGCCACAGTAGCACGGTATTTACCGACAGCCGCAGCCTCAAAACCTCCATTACAGATGCACAAAGAGGGATTACTAAATTTACCTACAATGCAATAGGGGAACTGCTAAGCAGCATCGACCCTGAAAGCTTGGAAACAAAATACAGTTATGATCTGTTGGGACGCTGCATAAGGCGCTATCATCCCGATATGGGCGAAGATGCATACAAATACGACCCTGCCGGCAACATGACCGAAAGGCAAACCCAAAAGCTAATCAACAGCAATGAAAAAATAACTTACACTTACCACTACAGCCAGCTCACCGACATTACCTATCCTGCACGCTACGGCTCCCCCAGCACCGACAACGTGCACTACAGCTATGGCGAAGCCGGCAACAGCGACCATAAAGCCCTTAATGCCGTGGGCAGGATACTGTCGCAAACCGACGCCTCGGGCGGACAAACGTTTACTTACGACCCGTTCGGCAATGTATCCATAAATTTCCGTACCTTTGCCATTCCAAACGAACCGCGCACCTACACATTTATTATGGCATACGAATACGACAGCTGGGGCAGAACAAAAGCCATCTTCTATCCTGATAACGAAAAGGTTACTTACAGTTATAACACCGCAGGAGACCTCATCAGCATGGACGGAATAAAAGGCGGCGAGCATTTTAACTATATCCGCAATATCATATACAACAAATTCGGTCAAAAAACGGAAATTGACTACGGCAACGGCACAAAGGCAATTTATAAATACGACAACATGCAGCGGCTTCAATACCTGGACTCCTACACAGCCTCCAGCGAACCCATGCAAAACCTGTACTACAGCTACGACCCTGTAAGCAATATAATCGGCACAGGCAACAGCGCCGCGCCGCTGCGCAACGGGCTGGGCGGCAGCTACAGCAACATCTACCGGTACGACGAGCTTAACCGGCTCATCCACGCCGAAAGCAACAGCGGCACAATTTACAAGCTGGACATGCGCTACAGCCTCAACGGCAAGATAAGCAACAAATTGCTCACAGCTACCTGCAACCTGAACGGGAGGGCTGGCAGCCTGAATTGCGACCGCGACTACACCTATGCTCGAGGCACAAACCGGCTGCAAATGACAAACTTTGATATACTGGGACTTCCGGAAGGAGACTACAGTCATCATTACTTTACATGGGATGCCAACGGCAATATGCTCACGCACGATATTCCTGCAAAGAGAGACAATACCCGCACCAATATATGGGACGATGAAAACCGGCTGAGCTATACAAGCACAGAGCATAATTTTGGGTTCTATATTTACGATGCATCCGGAGAAAGAGTAGCCAAGCAAAACGGCAGCATGGGACAAACCAATATCAACGGGAGCTGGTGGTGGCAGCCCAACACGGAGGCCAGCATTATCTACGCTTCACCCTACCTGGTAGCCACCCCTCAGGGCTACACCAAGCACTACTACGCCGGCAATGACCGCATAGCAAGCAAAATCGGACAGGGCGGCATTGTGGACATAGCTGCCATAATACAGGCACTGCTGACCAATATGGGGTTCTGGAAGAAGAGTCTTGATGTAAAGTGGCGCAAGGAGTTTAACGCCCTTCCGCCCACAGTAAAGCAAGAGTTCACCTGCGCTTCCCTTTACGATTTCAGGAGCATACGGGGCACTGAGGTAGAAATCTGCTACTTTCACCCCGACCACCTGGGCAGCGCCAGCTGGATAACCGATCAGGACGGCAAGGCCATACAGCACCTGCAGTACCTGCCTTTCGGTGAAACAAGACTGGACCAGCGCACAACCCGCTGGAGCTCCCGCTACACCTTTAGCGGCAAGGAGAAGGACGAAGAGAGCGGCTACAGCTACTTTGGCGCACGATACTATAACTCGGATCTGGGCATCTGGCTCTCGCCAGACCCGCTAAGCGACCAGGCTCCTCACCAAACCCCATACGCCTACTGCAGCAATAACCCCATAAATCGCTTTGACCCCAATGGAATGGCAGACTGGTATGCCAACTGTTACAACTCAAACGGCAAATGGATGGATCAGGGAGGGTATGGCAGCGGATATAGCTATATGTATGATTGGGTGCAGCGCACAGTAGCAGGAAGAGAAGAAGTTTACTATGATAGAGATGTTAAATCACAGGCAGATGTGAATAAAAAATATGGGGCAAACTCCGGCGTAATACACTTGAAAGACGGGACAAGAATAGGCAACGGACAATATACCGTGTATAATGACCACACAAACAATATAAATGGAGTTGTAAAAGATGTCAACGGAAATGTGGTGAATAATGATAAAACCGTATTATATGGAGATAATTATACCCTGTTTGCAGGAACAACAGATAATAGTGTAAATCCGGAAACATTACATCAAAATTGGTTTGGTAGTAGTTATATAGGAACTAATAATCCTAAAACTTATAGGGGAAAAGACAATTACGATTATCAACCTACATGGAGCCCAACCGAAATGGCGGCATTTCGTCATGATAAAAGTTATGATGCCTTAAATGCTCGTGGTGTTTGGGGTGCAATCAGCAGAAGAACAAAATGTGCCGATATACGGTTGATTAATGATTGCAGACAAATTATCAGTAATCCCAATGCAAGCGCTTTTGAAAAAAGCAGAGCCGGGAAAATGACGAAAGGTTTTTCTACAATTATTTTTCTTTTTAAAACGCCCCATTATTAGAATATATCATTTAATTCATAGATAATCAGATATGAAATACTTCATTTTGATAATTAAATACGTAGGAATTATTGCTACCCTTTGTGCAGTAGGCTATATAGCATGGGCACTTTGGTTTGCTTTAAATTTTCATGGAGATACGTATAAAGATGCTGAACCTTATATCATTGTATTAGATAATATGAAAACAAGCGAGGTAACAGGACAGAGAGTTATAGATTTGTTTTATGAATTTCAGTGTTCTTATCCGGAATATCGTATCATTGGCATTAATGGGAAAGGCGAAAAATATCACAATTTTGGAGATATAGGGGAGTCCTATCCTGACCTCGTTTTTTTCTATTTTAAAGACATAAATAAAAGTGTTTCCTGTATTGTAGAAACTCCTGTTGATAATGCTGTCATAAAATTATATGCAGTTAATGACGGAGTAATTTTTAGAAAATGGAGGCGCATCAACAATTATAAAGAAATAACACGTAAAGAGAACAGGGAGATTACAAAGAAATTTGAGAAAGAGATTTTAGATCAGTTAGGAGTAAAATGGAGGCATAAAAGATGGTGGGAGTAAAGAAATACAATATCTGCTACGCGGGTGGCAAGGCCATACAGCATCTGCAATACCTCCCCTTCGGCGAAAATCTCCTTGAGCAGCGCACGGCAGACTGGCACTCCCGCTACACCTTTAGCGGCAAGGAAAAGGACGAAGAGAGCGGCTACAGCTACTTTGGCGCACGATACTATAACTCGGACATATATATCTGGCTCTCGCCCGATCCAATGAGCGATAACTACCCCTCTTTGACTCCATACGCCTACTGCGCCAACAACCCCATTGTGCTAAGAGACCCTACAGGCATGTTTACTGTAGGAGGATTTGGTATTAATTTGGGAATTATTATCGGGGGTATAAATATTTCATTAGATCGGGGGGATTATGGCAGCGGATATAGCTCTTTTTCCGATTGGGTGCTATCCGCTAATGGAACTGTTTACTGGGACAATAATGCTATTTCACAGGCTACAGCAAAAAAGGATGAAAAATACATAGGAAAAACCGTTGGCTATTTTGACAGAAACGGTAATCTATATAAGGGAAATGAAAAAGGAGAGTTGACTTGTTATAATAATATGGTTACTGTAACTGCTGATAAAAATAATACCTCAACCCCATGGATGACTTATGCAAAAGATCAAAGAGAACAAACAGAAATTCCCGGTAGTCAGCACAATCCGGCTGTTATTGGTTATCATGCTACTACTGGCGGGTTTAAAACTGATGAAACCCCCTGGTGTTCAAGCTTTGTAAATTGGAGCTTTACACAAGCCGGCATAACAGGCACTAACAGCGCGCTTGCTGCTTCCTGGAAAAACTGGGGACAGGACCTGGAAAATAATCCTGCTTATGGCAGTGTAGGGCTGGTGGGGTCTAATGGAAAAATAACACATGTGGGGTTTACTGTGGCTGTTTTGCCAAATGGAAGCATACGATTATTGGGAGGAAATCAGGGAACACCGAGTGCTGTAAGAATTTCTACTTATACGCCAGATAAATTTGTGGGATTTAGATATCCCAATGGATATACTCCCGTTTTTTTTAAAAAATAAAATTGCCTTATGAGAAACATAATCCATTATTCAAACTACAACAAATTTTGCGCATTATTAAGGGCAGGATATGCCTGCTTTATGACCTGCACAGTGCTAACCTGCTGCTGCCATTCGACAAAAAGCAGCAGCAAAATACCGGAAGACATAACCAGTACGATTTTAACAACGGAACAGGTGCCTGTAATAAAAGTCGATACGCCATCCGCTAATGCTGCTAGAGAAGATTCTATTCTAATACCTGCTTTTGAAGTTGAAGTAGAACTAAGCCCTAAAGCAAAAGAAAAGATTGTTTCGTCAGGAGAAAAATTGATTGTTCTTTTTGAAGTTAATTCATCTGAAGATATTTTACCGGAAACAGGTGAATTATTAAACATAATCGAGGAAAGAAGAGAGATTGCATATGGAGAATTGGCTGTATTTAAAAATCTTAAAATACCGAGAAAAGAAATTGAAAAACTAAAAAAACAAGAAAAGTATGGAATATTGCAGATATATACGGCTCGAAAAGTTTTTGCAAATAATTTGCTGGATATTAATTATATATATATAGAAAATGTGCTGGATACAACCAATAAACGTTTTGTTATTAATGCCAAGTTGATATTTGATGATAATTAATATAGAAAATTGAAATATTTAAAATGATGTATTGGGGGACGTGGGAAAAGAGTTATGTTATTGATAATGATTATATTTTCTATAGGGAAAAATAATTAAACAACGAAAACATATTGACAGTTCGTTACCCGGTTCAAGAATTCTAAAAAAACGATAATATGAAAAATAGCTTGATAAAATTGCTTACAGGAGTAATTGTTTTATTTACCCTGCAATCATATTCTTCTCATAAAGAAAAAAGAGAGATAGAAAATGGTTTGATTGTGAATACTTTTAATCGCCAAACTAATATTCAGCGTATTGACAGCATTGATATTATTCAACTTGCAAAAGACAGATGGGTACATATTACCTCACCTGATTGCATGCCCGATTGTATAAATATTCTTACTTTTGAACAGGATGGAACGTTCCAGGATGATAATTCTGATTGGGGATTAGTTTATGACGGACAATTTAAAATATCAGGTGATACTCTTTTCTTAACAGAATATGACTATGCTTCGCAGGTGCCCACCCATGATAACAAAATTGTTCCAAAATTAATATTAACATATATCTATATGACTGACAGTTTAAAACTTATAGATTGTCAACCCATAGAAGACGGGCAAATTGTATCAATCTATTATCCTAAAAATCCTGTTTATTATTACAGGGATAAGGGAAGTGATTCTATTAGACTTGAAGGAACAAAATGGGTATATGAAGTTGGGAAAGATTGCCTGGATTATATTTTATTCAAAAATGATAATCAATGTGAATTTTATTCTTGTGAAATTGGTAAAAAATATTTTGGCATCTATTTTTGTAAAAGAAATTACATTACCATGTCTTTATCAGACAGTGAATTAAGGGAAGACAATCATAGGGATGTTACAATAGATAGAATAAGAATTAGAAATAATTTTCTTCATTTTGACAATAATTTTCGTTTAAATACTATTACTGGAAAATGGGAAAAGAGTTATGTTATTGATAATGATTATATTTTCTATAGGGAAAAATAATTAAACAACGAAAACATATTGACAGTTCATTACCCGGTTCAAAAATTCTAAAAAGACGATAATATGAAAAATTGCTTGATAAAATTGCTTACAGGAGTAATTGTTTTATTTACCCTGCAATCATATTCTTCTCATAAAGAGAAAAGAGAGAGCGAAAATGGTCGATTTGTGGATACTCATAATCGCCAAGTTAATACTCAGCATGTTGACAGCATTGATATTATTCAACTTGTAAAAGACAGATGGTTACAAATTGTTTCACCTGATTGTATAGATACTCTTGCTTTTAAACAGGATGGAACGTACAAACAGGATAATTCTGAATTAAATTATTATTTCCAAGGAAAATACACAACTTCCAAAGACACCATTTTT
>JAISAD010000177.1 GCA_031266895.1 Bacteroidales bacterium | reverse complement strand
ACAGGGATAAATTCGAGCTAAAACAGGCTTGTTTTATCATTCAAATCTCTAAAAAAAGAGGAATTTTGGAAGAAATTTACGCATTTCAAAAATTTCACGTACATTTGCGCCCAAATTTCAGAAAATTTTTTGATGAGTGAAGCGCAGATTATTATTAAAGGGGCAAAAGTCAATAATTTAAAAGGAATAGATGTTACCATACCACGCAATAAATTGGTGGTTATCACTGGATTATCGGGATCTGGAAAGTCTTCATTGGCATTTGATACGCTCTATGCCGAAGGGCAGCGGCGTTATGTTGAGAGTTTAAGTTCTTATGCGCGGCAATTTATGGGCAAATTGTCAAAGCCCGATGTGGAGGCAGTTTTGGGCATTCCACCTGCCATTGCCATTGAGCAGCGGGTTGTTTCGCGTAATCCGCGATCTACCGTAGGTACTACCAGCGAAATTTACGAATACTTGAAACTCCTTTATGCACGTATCGGACACACTTATTCCCCGACAAGCGGCAAGGAAGTAAAACGCGAAAATGTGCAGGATGTAATACGCGCTATAATTCAACTGCCTGCCGAAGCAAAAGTGTACCTGCTGGCGCCATTGCGTATTGTGTCCGGACGTACCATTTGCGAACAATTGGAAATACTTAAACAGCAGGGATTCAGTCGCGTAATTTATAACAAAAATCTGACGAATATTGAAGATTTGAGCAGCCAGAAGCACATCAGCAAAAATGCTGTCATTTTCACACTCATCGACCGTTTTAAAGTTACCTCTTTCGAGAAAAATCGCGAACGCATCATCGACTCTATCAACACGGCATTTAATGAAGGAAAAGGCAGCTGTACGCTACAAATTGAGAATGAGGAGGAGTCTGTTATACAACGCCATTTTAACAATCGATTCGAAATGGATGGTCTTACATTTGAAGAACCTTCCTCTAATTTCTTCAGTTTTACCAATCCCCACGGTGCATGCAAAATTTGCGGAGGCACAGGCATGATTGAGGGTATCGACCCCGATTTGGCAATTCCCGACAAATCGCTGTCTGTATATGAGGGAGCAGTAGTATGCTGGCGCGGCGAAAAGTCATCAGAATGGAAAGAGTACTTTATTAAAAAGGCAATACACCTCAACTTTCCGGTGCATAGGGCTATAGAAGCGCTTAGCAAGGCGGAATTTGACCTGCTGTGGAATGGCAACGAAACAGCCGGGGTAAAGGGGGTTATGCAATTTTTCAAGTTTGTGGAAGAGAATATTTACAAAATACAGTACAGAGTGATGCAAGCACGCTATCGAGGGCTGACACTCTGCCCTGATTGTCAGGGTACTCGACTGCGTAAAGATGCCGGATATGTACAGGTAGCGGGCAAATCCATTATGCAATTAATATTACAGCCTATTGATACGTTGTACGACTTTTTCAAATCGTTTAAATATGAAAATGAAACCGAAAAAAACATTTCGCAACTTATTATTACGGAGTTAGTAAACAGACTCGGATTTTTAGTTGATGTAGGCTTGGGTTACCTTACACTTAACCGATTGAGCAAGACGCTGTCGGGTGGCGAATCACAACGCATCAATCTGGCCACTTCGTTGGGCAGCAGCTTGGTAGGCTCTCTCTACATTTTAGACGAGCCGAGTATCGGATTACATGCACGCGATACGCAAAATCTGATACGGGTATTACATCGACTGCGCGATATTGGCAATACAGTGGTGGTGGTGGAGCATGATGAGGAGATTATTCGCGCTGCCGACTATATCATAGATATTGGGCCGCAAGCCGGACGACTGGGCGGCGAAGTGGTATTTAGCGGCACTTTTAAGGAGTTATTACAACAGCCGAACAGCCTCACAGCAGCCTATTTGCGTAGTACCGCAAAAAAAGCGGTTAACTCCATGAGTATAAAAGCGCCGAAGAAACGTAGAAAATGGCGAAATTATGTAGAAATCACTGGTGCGAGAGAGCATAACTTAAAAAATGTACATGTCAAAATTCCATTGGAAGCCTTTGTAGCGATAAGCGGGGTCAGCGGTTCGGGCAAAAGTACTCTTATCAAAAACATTCTTTATCCGGCGTTGCTTAAATTGAAAGAGTTGCCGGGCGAAAAGCCGGGACAACTTTCTAAGATCAATGCCGACTTGACTAAAATTACAGAGATACTTTTAGTAGATCAAAATCCTATCGGACGTTCCTCACGTTCCAATCCGGCCACTTATTGCAAAGTTTATGACGATATTCGAGAGCTGTATGCTTCGCAACCCTTATCCAAAATGCGTAATTACAAGCCGGGATTTTTCTCTTTCAACACACCCGGCGGTCGTTGTGAAGAGTGTGAAGGCGAAGGCATCGTGCATATCAGCATGCAATTTATGGCTGATGTGGATTTGCTGTGCAGTGAATGCAACGGGAATCGTTTCAAGAACGAAGTGCTTGATATTAAAGTAAATGAACAGACCATTAGCGACATTTTGAATATGACTGTCAATCAAGCAATGCTTTTTTTTCGTTCATTACCCTCTAATAAATTAATTAACAATATCATAAGCAAGATGCAACCTTTGCAGGATGTCGGGCTGGGCTATCTCAAATTGGGTCAATCCTCTTCTTCGTTATCGGGCGGAGAAGCGCAGCGAGTCAAGTTAGCCTATTTTTTAGGACAAGGCGAGGCACAGCAACATGCCCTTTTTATTTTTGACGAACCTACTACCGGACTTCACTTTCACGACATCAATGTGCTCTACAACTCCCTAAATCGCCTGATCGAGCGAGGCAATTCGGTTATTGTAATTGAACACAACCTCGAAATACTAAAATGTGCCGACTGGATTATTGATCTCGGCCCTGAAGGCGGAAATGAAGGCGGGCATATTGTATTTGAGGGTGTTCCTGAGGATATTGTCAAATGTGAAAATTCTTATACGGGGCAATTCTTGAAAGGGAAAGTGTAAAGGGTGAAATCAGGTTCAAAAACAGACTAAAAAAAATATAGCAGTACGTTTTACTTTAGAGGGAGATAATTAAGCGGATTGACAGGATAGCCGTTATACCACATTTCAAAATGCAAATGGGTACCGGTTTCGCTTATGCCGCTACTGCCCGCTTGTGCAATCGGTTCGCCGGCTGTAACAATATAGCCATCTCTTTTAAGCAGTTTGGCATTGCGTTTATAGACTGAAAGCACATTGCCGTTATGTTGTATCACTACCACATAACCTAATGCGGCATCGAAACCGGTATAGACAATAACACCATCGGCTACACAGCACACCGCATCTCCCTGTTTAGCCAGAATATCAATCCCATAGTGATTTTTATTCGGATCAAAATCGGTAATTGCCACGCCATGCAGAGGTGGAACAAAGTTGAGCGAATTAAGTCTGGCGCGTACCGACAGCGTTTGATTTTGGATGGTCAGCGGTGCAATGGCGTCTTGTTGCGCTAGCAGCTTAGCTGCTTCGGTTCTAATTTCGGCTTCAGCTTTTTGATTTTCCGATGTAGATACAAACAACTCTTTTTCACTATCCCGCGTATTTGTCTCCACCGGTTTTTCCTCTTCATCAGGGATTTGCCTGTCATTTAAGATGCGATCCAAATTGTCGTAATATTGCTGGTTAATGCGAAAAAGATTGTCCAGAGAATCCACACGATGTGCCATTCGCTTATAGAGGCGGTACTCATCAGGCGTAGTGTAACCGGGTACATAAACACGCAGAGGAGTAAAGGATATTAGCATGGCTGTCAATGTAATAAGAATGACTGCCGCTGTAACGCTTACTACAAATACATTTTTGGGACTGAGCAGCATTGTCAATTTATCCTGATGTGTGGTATCATTTCTGATTACTAACCTATATTTGGTTTTCCAGTTTAGTTTGAGCAGACCGAAAAATTTACGAATATTTTTCCACATTATTTTGGCATTTTTCGGCTTCATTTTACGAAAGGGATTGGTTAACTTGTTTTGATGATTTAAGAATGGCATCGTATTCGGCGGGAGTAATATCGTTGAAGAAGTAGTGCACAGGGTTGACTTTTATGCCGTTTTTAATCACTTCGTAATGCAGGTGGGGACCAACGGAGAGGCCGGTGTTACCTACATAGCCTATCAATTCTCCGCGTTTTACCCGTTTGCCCGGATTAACTGCTTTTTTCGACAGGTGGGCATACAGGGTTTGGTAGGAATATCCATGGTTGATGAGCACCACGATGCCGTAGCCTGAAGTTCCCCCTTCATTCGCCACTACTCCGTCGGCAGCAGCATAGACAGGTGTACCACGCTCGGCGGCAATATCTACACCGGTGTGCATACGCAATGTTTTCAGAATCGGGTGGTAACGGTAGCCAAAGCCGGAGTTAATTTGTGTCATATTTTTAATGGGGCGAATGGCCGGTACGGAGGCGAGCATATCCACTTTACGTTTGGCCAACTGAGCCAGCGTGTCCAGTGACTGCGATTCCAGTGCTATTCGTACAATGATATTATTGGTTTTGCTGTTGATATTTTCCAAGAGTTGTATTGCTTCATTGTGGGTGCGCGGGCCTGCGGCTGTGGCATCATAAAGCAGGTCGTATTGCTTTATGGCTTCACTGGGGTTGATTTCAAAAATGGCACGATATACGTTGGCATCTTTTGTCTGCAACTCTTTCAGGGCGCTGTTCATCACACTCAATTTTTTATCCAAGCGTTCAATTTCTCCGCGCAATTCGTTATTTTCGCGTTCCAGTATTTTTTCACGCGGTGAGTTGATAAAATAAAATAAGAGCCATATAATCAGGATAGCAAACGAGAGTGTAGTAATCAAAAACCAGAGTGCCTTTTTTAACATATCTTTGAAAGATACCTTTACTTTCTCAAACGAAAGGGTTTTCGGATTAAAAAACAGGTGTCGCTTAGGCATCTTTTATTTTACTGATTTTTCTTTTAATAAAATAGTAGCTCCCTGATGCGGAATCAGTTCTACATCATTATATTTCAACAAATACAGCATCCTGACTGCATACTTTTGAGAAATATAATGCAACGTTTCGTTGCCGACTACTTCATATTGATGTATGTCATTATATTTTGCCTTGTATTCTATGTAAATAACTTCGCCGGGAGAAAGCCGGGCTTTATTGTCCACATCATTATATTTGCGCAGTTTGGTTTCCGTATCCTGTACATCGGCAGCAATGGAGGCATAGGTATCACCGGCGCCGGCAATTACAAACAGGGTACCGTTATTGACATACACTTTGCGGTCAGTAAATGGATAATCTTCTTTGGGAAACTGGTCTTCTGCAGCCGTAAAACGAGTAAGAGTGGTGCTTTTTTGCATCATTGTGTCTCCAGTTGGCGAGGCTACGGACAATTGTACGGGTTTCACAACTTTGCGCGGCTCGGAAACAGTGGAATATTTTTCCACGGCCGGCTTTTGGGAACGGTTTGCTGAATTTTGATTTTGAGGCAGTGTCATGCTGTCTAATGCGAACAGTTGATAACGCTCTATCAAATTAATCAATAGAGTGGGATATTGCGGATTGGTGGCATAGCCGGCCATTTTCAAGCCGTGTGCCCACGCCTTATAGTCCATTATATCCAATTGAAACAATGCATTATAGCGGTAGCGGGTGGTCAGGAAAAGGGAGTGGTCGTCAAACGATTCCTCTACCTTGTCATATTTGCGAAAACATTCGTCCTGCGAATCATCATTTTTGTGCAGCGTATCTCCATTCCATTCTTTGTGGCATTTGATTCCGAAGTGATTATTACCCTCGCGTGCCAGCCTGCTTGTACCGCAAGCGCTCTCCAAAATAGCCTGCGCCATCGTGATGCTGGCAGGTACTTTATACTCTTTCATGTTCTGCACAGCCAGCATCGAATACTGATCTACGTATGCACGTACATCCTTGTCGCTGTATTGCGCATTAACCGCAATCGCCGTATATACCAGAAGCAATGTGAGCGCTTTTTTCATGAGTACTTTTATTATTTTACTGATAATCAAGAAACTAACCAAATAATCGGATCTGTTTTATCAGAGTTCAAAAATAACAAAATTATCGTTATATACCACTCCAATATCATTTTTTTTAAATCATGGAATATTGATTTTGATATATATTGAATATCAGATAGTTAGTTATTGCTAAATATAAGACAAAATAACACACGAGGCCAACGCCAATTATCAGCCCCGTGGTTACTAATGGGAAAACCTTACTTAGCTAGTAATACAACGATAAATCGCTGCCAAGTAATTGACGACAGTAGTCGGCCATGGGGGGACTCATACTGCCAATGGTTTTCAAGTGCATCTCAATGGTTTCCATAGCGGCTTTTTCCAATTCGGTGTTGCCGGTAATTTGTGCCAGCATTTCAATCCGTTTTATATCTATAAAGCTACGGAAAATGGATTGTTGCTTCGATGATTCTTGCAGATTACCGATATCGCTTGACAGTTGCTGGCTGAAACGCTTAATCTGCTTCATGCCGGTTTTGTCGAGATGCAACTGTTCAAAACTCTTTTTCAACTGTAACAGCTGAGTAGAATCTAAAGATTGCAGCAACATATTGAACAACATGAAATTACCCGATATTTCGCTTTGATAGAGCGCTATAGCGCGATCATTGGCTTTGTCAAACCAGTCAAATTCCTTAGCGCAATATTGCAATATTCTATCCATCATTTGGTAACCTTTCTGTTGTGCTGCTTCCGAAGGAATGTTCAGGTAGGCTTGTGCCTGCATGACCGAGGTGAGGGTGATCATCTGTTGTCCCGACAATTTGTAGGGTATAATTTCATCGGGCAGTAATTGATTGGCATGATCGAGCACCTTTTCGGCCTCTGCATAACGATTTTCTGCAATCAACTGTTCGGCGGTGCGGCGATGCAATGATTTAATCATGCTCATCAAGCGCAAATTATCCTCACAGTTGTAAATGCGCGAGTCATTCAGGCCTCCCCACCAGTATTGATAGGGTGTATGTTTTGCAGCATCAGGATTT
>JAISAD010000181.1 GCA_031266895.1 Bacteroidales bacterium | reverse complement strand
TGCTAAACGGTGAATGGGACGAGGGAAAATACCTTGTGGTAAACCCCGGAAGCACGATAATACCGTCTTATGGCGATTCTATAGTTGCGTCTAAATTAAGGACTGAAAAATGAGGAGGAGGTACAAAATGTATTATTCAACAACGTATCCATCGCCCGTAGGCTTGATAACGCTCGCGTGTGATGATGACGGCGGCAATCTCGTTGGCTTATGGTTAGAGGGACAAAAATATCATGGGGATACCATACCGGAAGTAATGATTGAAAAAAACAATATGCCGGTATTCACCGCCGCGAAAAAATGGCTGAACAACTATTTTGCGGGGAAAAAACCCGCTGTTTCAGAATTGCCGTTGGCTCCCATAGGCGGCAGGTTTCGCCAAGGGGTATGGGGCATTTTATGTGAAATATCCTACGGCGAAGTTATCACCTATGGCGGCATCGCTAAAAAAATGGCGGCGAAAATGAACAAAGAAAGCATGTCAAGCCAAGCGGTGGGCGGGGCGGTTGGACATACCCCTATATCCATTATTATTCCCTGTCACCGGGTTGTGGGTTCAAACGGCAGCTTGACCGGCTATTCCGGGGGTGTCCGCACAAAAGTAAAATTGCTTGAACTGGAAGGGGTTGATATGTCATCTTTGTTTGTACCCGAAAAGGGGACGGCGCTGTAAAAATCGCGTTGGCAGGCAGGAAGTAATATATGATTATCAACATCAGCGGCAGAACGGATATAATCAATCATTATTCGGATTGGCTTTTTAAGCGGTTTCAAGAGGGGTATGCTCTTTCGCGTAACTCATTGTTTCCCAATTCAGTTAGACGTTATGAATTGTCGCCGGATAAAATTGATTGCATAATTTTCGGTTCAAAAAATTATGCTCCCGTTCTTGGACGTATCCATGAAATTACAGAAAAATTTAACACCTATTTTTACTATACCATTACTGCCTATGGCAAAGACATTGAGCCGGGTATACCTGATATAGATACAAGCATAAACACCTTTTTATCTCTTTCGGGCATTGTGGGTACACAGCGTATGGCATGGCGTTATGACCCCATATTGCTGACAGAGAGTTACACAATATCACGCCACATTGAAACTTTTGAATATATCGCCAACCGCCTATCAGGGCGCTTTGACCGTTGTATCTTTAGCTTTGTCGAGATGTATAAAAAACATGAAACGAACTTACCGGAACTGATACCCGTTACCGGTAAAGATATGAACACGATAGCGCAAGGCATTGGCAGGATAGCGAAAAAATATGGCTTTGCCTTGCAGACTTGCGGACCGGAAGAAAATTACGCCCGATACGGCATTAAAACGTCCGGCTGTGTTACCCTGGATATTTTGGGGAAAGCAAATAATCTGCAATTCCGCAGTATAAAACATAAAGGTTTTCGTAAAGGGTGCCATTGTATTGAAAGCCGGGATATTGGAGCGCTCAATAGCTGCCTGAACGGGTGTAAATACTGCTATGCCAATAAAAACGCGCAGCTTCCTCGTGAAAATTATGCTTTGCATGACCCATGTTCCCCGCTGTTAATAGGCCGCTTGAAACCGGCAGACAAATTAGAAACAGGTTTACAAAAGACTTTTTTGAAACCAACAAATCAAATAGGTAATGAGAAAAAAGGAGGTTAATATGATTTCACAAAAACAAAAAGAAAAGGCTCGCGTATTTTCAGATATGCACAAGAAAAACAAACTGTTTGTGCTTCCTAATACCTGGGATGTTGGCAGCGCGTATGTGTTTGAAAAACAAGGCTTTAAGGCTGTGGCGACTTCAAGCGCGGGAATAGCCTATGATTTAGGGTATCCTGACGGAGAGGATATATCCTTCGGCGATCTTTTATGGATTGTGGAAAAAATTGTAAGCCGTGTAGACATTCCGCTTTCAGTGGACTTTGAACGGGGCTATGGCGATACAGGCGGGGAAGTTAAGGAAAACGCACGTAAATTACTCTTTGCCGGAGCCGTAGGGCTTAATATCGAAGACGGGCTGCCTAATAAGAAGTTAAACCCTCTGGATAAACAGATTGAAAAAATTAAGGCTCTTTCAGAACTTAAACGCGAATTGGACATTGATTTTGTTATCAATGCCCGCACTTGCGCATATTGGCTTAATGTAGGGAATGACGAGGAAAAATTGAAAATAGCTTATGAGCGTGGCAATGCTTTTGTAGAAGCGGGGGCGGATTGCGTATTCATTCCCGGAGCGATAGATAAAGCAACCGTTTCAAAACTTGTCAAAGGGATACATGCGCCAATCAATATTATCTTGAATGGTGTATTTAACGATTTTGAAGGACTTGAAAAACTCGGGGTGCGCAGATTAAGCGTAGGTTCCGGCCCTGTGAGATATGTATACCGCGAGACAATAGATTTAGCCAATAACCTGTATAACGGCAATGTAGCTGAATTGTTGAACAATGGATTTACCTACGCAAAGGCAAATAATTACTTTAACAAAGTGTCTTAAAAATAAATTACGGAGGCCGCTATGAATCCCCAAAACCTTACCGATATACAGAAATCATTTACCGCACAGGCACAGAATTTTGAAAGTAAAAATTTGAATTTCTCTAAACAGGAATACCTTGACTACACCGTTCAAAGCATGAATTTAACTTCAAATGATTGTGTGTTAGAAGCCGCTGCCGGTACTTGTATATGCGGACGTTCCGTTGCTCCTTTCGTAAAATCTGTTACTTGTCTTGACGCAACCCCGGCTATGCTTGCTGTTGGTAAAGAAGAAGCGACAAAGAGCGGGATCACAAACATACATTTTATCAACGGGTACATAGAAGAAATTCCTTTTGAAAATCAATGCTTTGATGTGGTCCTTACCCGCCTTTCCTTCCACCATTTTACAGAAATGGAAAAACCATTTTCGGAAATGAGCCGTGTGTTAAAGGGCGGCGGGAAACTTGTAATAATAGATATGGAAGCCGCAGAGGAATCT
>JAISAD010000038.1 GCA_031266895.1 Bacteroidales bacterium | reverse complement strand
CATCAAAATGCCGATTAAGCTCCTGAAGTATATCTCCGGTAATATCCTTGGAAGGATCGGCCAGCAGAAGTTGTCCACCGGTTTGATACATAAAGATAAAGGATGCATTGCGCGAAACATTGATGCGGTGGGCAGCATTAGTCAAAGAGTCGGAGATCTGTTTTAAAGCGGTCAATTGACGATCTGACAGGCTTTGCATAACCATTTCGTACTCGGTTTGCAACTGCTGACCTTCTGCTACTAATTGCTGTTGGGTGCTCTCAATCTGCACCGGAGTCAATTGATTCGATTGATAGTTTCTTTGAAATATGGCATACTTGTTTTCCAGAGATTTTTGGCGGTTCTGGAAAATCGCCTCCTGCTTGGCTTTTTCGGCATCAATATCCGCCTGCAAAATTTTCACCAAAGCATAATGGGTGTTAATAGAATCAATATTGATATATGCAATTTCTCCGGAGCCGGAGACACTGCCCTGTGCAACCGGTGAAGTTGCTGTCTTTTTGCAATTTCCTGAGGTAAAGTGCAATATGTAAAGTACAATAACGGCAACAGCAAACAGGGCATAAAGTGCAATTTTGCATATACAGTGCCTTTTACGGCAACGGCATCCCGGGTTATCTTCCATTTTGTGCTGTTCCGGTGCAGTAATGTTACCTTCTTCAGGATTCAACATTTCATTTATTACAGGTTCATTTTCATTCATTGTTGTAATTTGTAATTAGCATTAATCTTTAAAATAATATAGCAAGCAATTGATTTTCAATGCTTTTATTGTAAAAAGCGTCTAAAACTTACTCCCTTGCTTTAGCTTGCAAAAATAGTGAAAAAAACGAAATAAATGTTATTTCAAAAAAGTCGTAATTTTGCACCCTGACATAATTTTTAATTCGTAATTGACTATGGGCAAACTGTACCTTATCCCCTCTCCTCTTGGTGAAAATAGCTTTTCGCACATTTTTCCAGTATTTAATTCTCAGATTATTAATGAAATAGATGTGTATATTGTAGAAGAATTGCGCACAGCCCGGCGATTTTTGAAAAGGTTAGGCATTCAAAAACCGATTGATTCGCTAACTTTTCACCTGCTGAACGAGCACATACAGGGCGTTGACCTGAATCTGTATCTTGAATCCTGCCTGCAAGGAAAAAACACAGGCTTAATATCGGAGGCAGGAGTACCTTGCGTGGCCGATCCGGGCAGTATAGTAGTAGCCAAAGCGCATCAGCTGGATATTGAAGTTGTGCCGCTTGTGGGGCCTAATTCTATCCTTCTAGCACTTATGGCATCGGGTTTCAACGGACAGAATTTTGCTTTCAATGGCTATTTGCCGATAGAGCAAGATAAGCGCGAAGCTCGCATTCGCAGTTTGGAAGCCTGTATGTTAAAAACGGGACAGACACAGATTTTTATTGAAACACCGTACCGCAATAATCATCTGCTGGATTCATTATTAAGAGTCTGTGATTCTGCTACCCGACTTTGCATAGCTGCCAATGTAGCTACCGAAAGCCAAAAAATCAAAGCGCAATCCATATCCAAATGGCGCAAAACCTGCCCCGATTTGCACAAACAGCCGGCTATTTTTCTATTGGGAAAATGAGATGCATAAAAAAAAGAGGCGTATAGCGCCTCTTCTCAAAATATTTTGTTTTCAAAAAATAAACCAGTTCCGTTTTTATTTCTTATGTTCGTGTTTCTGATGAAGCTGCACTGCTACAGTCTTCTTGAAATTTTTATCTAAAGTATAATATTTCACAAGCTCCTTGGGATGCAGTATGTTTTTTGCTTCATTATAAAACCGGTAGCCTAAATCCTGCACCTCTTTTTTCTCTTGAAAATGGTTATCATAGAAAGTCAGAATCTGCTCTTCGTTCATAGCATCAAAGTCATATTTGCCATCCATACGCTTAATACCGATTTCTTCCATTTTCATGCAGGCTTTTTTATGGATATTCAACTCTTCCTCCATGAATTTATCATAAACAGACCAGAATTTTTCACGAATATTATCTTTTAACTCCAAATTACTGTAGAGATATTCCCTCTTCATTTTAGCAATTACATAACCACTGCACTTTTCTTTTTCCTGATTTTGCGCATCAGTAAACATCATCGTGCCTGCCATTATAATCATCATTAAAACAACTCTTTTCATATTCTCAAAATTTAAATTAGTTGATTATTTATTTCCCCCGTAACACTGGTAACGAATGAATTAAAAACTGCTTTCGGATTCAATTTCCTCTGCATAATACTCCACAATCAGATAATCGCCTTCGTCAAGATCGCTGGAAACCGAAGCCAGTTCGCTCTCGGAGGTATAAACCGGCACGGAAACTGTGCCCATAAAAGAGGCTTCTAACTGGTCGGCAATTTCGCTGTGCGTTTCGTTCATAGCCAGATAGCTACGCAATTCTGCAGTATCTACGGCAGGCAGATTTCCATTTGCAGCAACGCTATGAACTGCCCATTGCAGTTTATTGTGATCTTCCATGCGAATAAAGCCCACAATACCCAACAGCAGTAAGAAAGAAGCGGCTATGGAACTAATGGCAAGAAAGATACGTTTCCGTTTGATGGCTTTTTCCTTTTTGATTCTGGCAAAAACAACATCTGGCAACCTGTCGAAGTAATTGGGCGGAACAAGAAAGCTTTCCTCTTTTTTTATTTTATCTAAAATTGACATTGTCTAATCTGTTTAATCCGAAAAGCATTTGACCTTCAGGCTATTTAAAGGTTTAATGTTTTACCAGAAAATCTTCCACTTTTTTTGCGGCTATATGGTAAGAGGCTTTGAGTGCACCTACAGAGGTATTGAGCATCTTAGACATCTCTTCGTAAGGCATTTCGTCATAATAACGCAGATTGAACACTATACGCTGTTTCTCGGGCAGGCGTGCTACTGCTTCAGCCAGCAGCCGTTGCATCTGATCGGGTGAGTAGTAACACTCTTCGGCAGCAGAAGAGAGCAGAGTCAGCATGTAGTCTTCTTCATTAGAGGGATTTGCAATTTTCTTTTTGTTATTGATAAAGGTTAAAGATTCGTTGATACAGATTTTATGAATCCATGTTCTGAGATTGGAATCGCGACGAAAACCGGCTAGATAGCGCCACACTTTGAGCCACACATTTTGAGTAACATCATCGGCGTCAGCATGCAGATATACCATGCGGCGCACTGCATAATAGACATCTTTCCGGTATTTTTGCATCAATAGCCCGAATGCCTGCTCTTTGCTCTTCTCCTGGGCAAAAAGCGTCAAAATATACTCGTCATCAAGCTGCTGGTCCTGTTTTATGTTATCGCTCATTGAAATTAAGATTTTTTGCGTGCCATCACTTTGTGTGCAGCTTCTACAATGTGGGGGGTATCCAAGCCATATCGAGTCATCAATTCGGCAGGGGTGCCGCTTTCACCAAAGGTATCCAATACGGCTACCATCTCCACGGGAACAGGCATTTTGCGTCCCTGCAGTTGGCAAACAGAGTCGCCCAAGCCACCGTTAAGCTGGTGTTCTTCTGCCGTAACAACACATTGAGTTTTAGCTATACTGCCCAGAATGGCTTCTTCGTCAATAGGTTTAATAGTGTGCATATCAATTACTTCCGCAGATATGCCTTGTTGCGACAGCTGGAAAGCAGCTTCGAGGGCATGCCAAACCAAATGGCCGGTGGCAATCAGGGTAACATCGCTGCCCTCATTCATGATTACGGCTTTTCCTATTATGAAAGGCTGGTCGGCAGGGGTAAAGTTGGGCACAGCAGGCCTGCCAAAGCGCAGATAAACAGGGCCATTGTGTGCGACGGCAGCCAGCGTAGCCATTTTCGTCTGGTTATAGTCGCAAGGATTAAGCACCGTCATATTGGGCAGCATTTTCATCAAGCCAATATCTTCAAGCATCTGGTGAGTAGCACCATCTTCGCCCACAGTAAGGCCGGCGTGCGAGGCAGCAATCTTTATATTGAGGTTGGAATAGGCGGCCACCATGCGAATCTGATCATACACGCGTCCCGAAATAAAACCGGCAAATGCACCCGCAAAGGGTATTTTCCCGCTTAGCGCCAAGCCTGCCGAAATGCCTATCATATTGGCTTCGGCAATACCGGTCTGAATAAAACGGCTGGGAAACTCTTTGATAAAAGCGTCCATTTTCAAACTTCCAATAACATCGGCACATAATGCAAAAACGTTCTGATTCTGTCGTCCTGCTTCCACCAGTCCCACCCCGAATCCCGAACGGGTATCTTTAAATTCCTTACAAATAACAGCTTTCATTTTCAATAAATTTAGGGGGCAAAAATACAATTTTCCATAGATTAAAATATATCTGCTATCAATTTTCCTGTTCTTTATTTTCTAAAATGCCCTCCACAAAAAAAGAAAAATTGAGTTTTCCGTAAGTGCGACGGGTATAAAAATTGGGATGAGCGCTGAAATCACGAATTTTGGAGTGCTCAACTACCAGCCATCCGTTGGGTTTAAGCAGCCGATAGGTAAATACATTATCCACAATTTGTTCAATACCCTCAAGGTCATAAGGCGGATCGGCAAAAATAATATCGAAAGAGTGCCTGCATTTGGCCGTAAAGAGAAATGCATCGCTTTTGATGATTGAGACATTTTGATACTCCAGTTTGTTGATGGTTTTATGAATAAAATCAACACAGGCTTTGTTGTGATCTATGGCCGTAACGGAAAGCGCACCCCGCGAAGCAAATTCGTAAGTAATATTACCGGTACCGGCAAAAAGGTCTAACACAGTAACCCGGTCAAAGAAAAAGTAATTGTTCAGAATATTGAAAAGACTCTCTTTTCCCAAGTCTGTAGTGGGACGCACCGGCAAAGTGGTGGGTGTAATAATCTGTCTTCCTTTATTTTTACCACTAATAATTCTCATATTTACAAGATATTACATTTTACGTATCTAAAATAGGGCTGCCACAATTGTGCCAATTGAGATGTATAAGTGCCTTGCTCATCGTAAAGTAACAGTTTACAGGTATGAGGGTTTAATTCAAACTGTTTCAACAGGTTAAACAGATAATAGCTCATATCGTCATGTAAAGCCCAATTAAAACGGTTTATCAGGCGCAATTCTCCTCCTTTTTTCAGAATTACATCCATAAAAGCGGAATCAATAAAAAGCTGTATAAAATCTGCCGTGTCAGCCAATTCCGGATCCTGTGCTGCCATTTGATAAAGGTAGGTGCTTTGGTGGGTAAAAACGGGAATTTCTACGCTGCTTTTCACTGTATAAAAATCGTGAACGGGCAGAAAAAAGAGTAAACTGTATGCTTCAAGCGGCTCGGTCATGATTTCAATACTGTTGTTGACAACATATTGCAAGCGCACATAATCAAAATTTTTGGTTTTGTCGTACAGGTTTTGAGGAATTAAGAGCGGCGGCAAATAATCAACAATGATCAGCCTTTCGGGAGGTAACAAAAGGGATTTGCCATTTAAAAGCGCAAATCCATTCGGAGAAAATCGAATGGATTTGGTGTTATCTATAATGAAGAGTTTCCTCATCTCTATGCTTATTCCCAGCTACCGGCCGTATTGGCTTCCGAGAGCGACCCTAACCAAATAATGCCATACTGGCTCTTGTATTGCTGTTCTTCAGGTAATCTATTATAAATTAAGTAATTCCAAAATTTAGTAAACATACCTGATTCTTCCGGTGAAATACTCTTTTCCATATTGGATAAAATATCATCCACCTCAACCTCCACTCTATAAACCGGAATTTCGTAGGTTTTACTTTTAAGTGAACTTACCTGAATTTCAAACTTTTTCCTGTTGGTTTCCGGAATATACTGAAAATGCTTGAACGTTCCAAACTGTACATTCGGGTCTATTTCCAAAATTTTGTTCTTTGCAGGCACTTTAATAGTCTGTTTTGTCAAAATACCTCTTTTCAAAGCCTCTGCTTCGGTCATCCCTTCGGGAATTTCGCCCACATTTTTCACAATGCTGATATAACCATTGTTGGCAAACTCCACCAAAGAGTCAATATCAGCGGTATAACGTTTAAATTCTGTCTTATAAACAGCCTCTACCGCACGCAAAGTGGTCAAACGATTGACAATTTCGCTTTTGCGTAACTCATATACTTTTTTAAATTTTTCAGGACGCATAATGCTTCTGAATGCCAAAAGCGCAAAAAAAAGCGCAACAATTACCAAGAAGATTCGAAATAAAGTCTTGATTTTCATACTTATCTGATGTTTATTTTTATTATTATCTCTATTCAAAAAAACGATAGCAAAAATAGTAAAAATTCGTTACTGTACGGCAATGATGTAAAAAAATATCTTATCTGCTTAAAAATTTGATTATTAAAGATTTCGTTTTTAAGGAACTTTCAACTATAAGAACATACCAGGTCATCAAATTTTTACCTACTCTACCGATACCGATTTGGCCAGATTTCGCGGCTTATCCACATCGCAGCCTCTCAAAAGCGCCACATGATAAGCCAGCAACTGTAATGGAACACACGACAGCAAAGGGGTTAGCAACTCTTCGGTGAGAGGAATTTCAATGGCATAGTCTGACATCTCTTTTACCAAAGTATCGCCCTTGCTTACTACCGATATAATTTTACCCTTACGCGCCCTTACTTCCTGAATATTGCTTACTACCTTTTCGTAAGTTTCCTGTTCGGTGGCCAGCACAATTACCGGCATTGCCTCATCAATCAGGGCAATAGGGCCGTGCTTCATCTCGGCTGCAGGGTAGCCTTCGGCGTGGATGTAAGAAATCTCTTTCAACTTCAATGCTCCTTCCAGCGCTACCGGAAAATTGACTCCGCGTCCCATATAGATTGCGTTGCTGGTCTGCGCCACAAATTTGGCAATCTCCTTAATGTAGTCATTTTGCATCAAAATTTCCTGAATCTTATCAGGAATGGCTTCCAAATCGCTAATCAGGCGATGATATTGAGAAAGGGGAATTTTGCCTTTTTTGTGTGCCAAATTCAGCGCCATAAGCGATAAAACCGTAATCTGTGCGGAAAAAGCCTTAGTAGAAGCCACTCCAATTTCGGGGCCTGCATGGGTATAAGAACCTGCATGGGTATTGCGTGCCATGGTGGAACCTACCACATTGCAAATCCCGATTACCGTGGCGCCTTTCGCTTTTGCCAATTCTACGGCGGCCAGCGTATCGGCAGTTTCACCCGACTGCGAAATGACTATCAGCACATCATCTTCGTTGATAATAGGATTTCGGTAGCGAAACTCCGAGGCATACTCTACCTCTACCGGTACGCGCACCAAACTTTCAAACAGATATTCACCCACCAAACCGGCATGCCATGAAGTACCGCAAGCCGCTATGATAAAGCGTTTTGCATTGAGCATTTTTTCTTCATATTTGATAATGCCACCCAGCGAAACCATATCCTTCCTGGTATTAATACGGCCACGCATGCTGTCTTTTATGGCATTGGGCTGCTCAAAAATCTCTTTCAACATGTAATGTTCAAAGTTCCCTTTTTCAAGTTGTTCCAAACTGATTTCCAACTTTTCCAGATAAGGGCGCTGTGCCTTATTTTTGCTATTTTTAATAACAATGTCCTGTCCAAGCGAAAGAATGGCCAATTCGCCTTCTTGCAGGTATATCACATTTTTGGTATATTCTACAATAGGTGCACCATCAGAACCAATAAAGTACTCATTATCACCAATGCCTATCAGTAAAGGACTCCCTCTTTTAGCTACGATAAGCTGATTGGGATTTTCGGCCGAAATAATAGCCAAAGCATAAGTTCCAACCACACCGACTAATGCCAGCCGCACAGCTTCGGCTAAATCCACTTGCTCATTTTTATAAATATCCTCAATTAAGTGCACCACTACTTCAGTGTCGGTATCACTGACAAGTTGATAGCCCCTGCGCACTAATTCCTTTCTCAGTACTAAATAATTTTCAACAATACCGTTGTGTATTAGCGCCAATTTGCCATTTTCCGAAAGATGGGGATGAGCGTTTTTATCATTTGGCTCGCCATGTGTAGCCCAACGGGTGTGGGCAATACCCAAATGCGAAGAGACATCCTTATCCCTGCATAATTCCTCCAAATCAGCAACTTTTCCCTTACATTTATGCAATACAATGGCTTCATTCTGCATCAGCGCCACGCCAGCGCTGTCATAGCCTCTATATTCCAGTCTTTTGAGTCCGTTAATGAGTATCGGATAAGCTTCACGTTGTCCAAGGTAAGCAACAATTCCACACATAATTTATTCGTTATTAGTCAATTACAGTAATTAAACAGATAAAATACCCTTTATTCACGCTTATTAAAAAAAGCGTGCAAAAGTACATGAAATTTTTAAATAATGATTTTTATTCCTGCAATACATCACACAATATATAAATCTTCAATATTTCCATTTTTCTGAAGAGTATAAGGCTTTGGATGTTGTATTGTATCTGTCATCAATAACAAAGTTGTGGAATCTGCTCCCACATCAATTAACAGCAATTTAGAATCGGCAATAATTTTTTTTGAGACTATGTAAGAATATATTTCATCTACTTCAACTATTTTTATTTTTTGATCTGCCACACCCAACTCCTCTAACTCTTTTCCAAGACTCTTTATCCAGTTCAGAACCGAGACATTGCTCACACCTAAAATTTTTCCTATTGACCGGAAACTCATACCTTCAAGATATAAGTACAATGCTTTCTTTTTTAGCGATTTAGGCTTCGTTGTTGATTTTAATGTCACTGTGTAGTTATATCCACACTCTTTGCACTTGTAGCGTTGTTTTCCTTTGATTATCCCGGATTTAGCGCTCTTTCCACAAGAACATTTTGGACATTTCATAATCATCAAAAATCAGTAAACAGTGTAAGACACTTCCAAACGCAACCGTTTGGATAAATCGACCGACTCGGTGCCATAAAATTTCAATCTGCTGCTATTAATGGCCGGATCTGCAACTTTCAGATAGATCCCATTATTGGGCATCTGCCCATTTAAAATACTTCGCAGATGATGCGTAATTCTGAACCGATACTCCTGCCTGTTCTTATCATACGTTCCGCCAAAAAAGGTATCATCCATGTATAAATTATCTAACATGAGATTTGATTTACCGCTTTCGTCAATATAGAGTAAAGTCAGCTTGTCAGGATTTTTTAGCGACGTTTCATCAGGTAACATATTGGTAATCACCAATTCGGCACGATTAATCACTATATTCTTTCCTTTAAATGCATCAACCAAATACGGAAATTCTATTTTAGTCTTTATGCCGGCATTTCCCTGTAAACAAAGGATTTGCTTCCCTATGGAGTGATCTCCGGAGAGTATCATTTGCTTAATTTGAGGGTCGGAAGAGTAGTTATAATCATGGGTAAAACGGGTAAAATAGGTGAGAGCTCCCTGCGATCCCTCATCGGTCTAAAATCTGTATTTTCGGGACACAACCTTCCCCCCTTCAATCGTATGATAGTAGAGCATAAGCCCCGACAGTTCATTATCCATTCTGAAATAACCCATGCAGCCAGAATTTCCTGCACTATTCGCTTCAATACAAAGGCCCTTAAGCAATTGTCTGAATACATCCGTAGAAGATAAACTCTGCATCAGTTCCTTCCCAAAATCATTAATCAGCCTGATACGCAAATGCGGTGCAAAAGTATCGGGACTCTGCGTTGGACTGTAACAAACTTGAAAATTGGGCGTATATGTTAAATTGCTCCCATCGTGACTTACATTGCTGAAATTATAATAGGTTTTTGTATTATCCAAATGTTCGGAAAGCTTGTACACTTTAATGGATACGGGTTGCGTTATATCGACCATATAGTCGCCGCTGTATCTCAAAAGCAGCAC
>JAISAD010000176.1 GCA_031266895.1 Bacteroidales bacterium | reverse complement strand
AAAAAACGGAATAGATAACGATATGCGAACCCGCATGAGGGTCGCCAAAGACCCCAATACTCCTGCTGAAACACTTATGGCTTTGGCGAAAAATAAGAATGTGCAGATTCGCAGGCGTGTTGCCGATAATCCCAATACACCTGCTCAAGCACTTGCAACATTGGCTTCGGATTTTCGCTGGAGCGTAGTTGAACATCCCAATACACCTACCGAAGTATTAGCAAAACTGGCAAAAGAAAGAAATTCGGATATTCGCTGGAGCGTGGCTGAGCATCCTAACACATCAGCTGAAATGCTTGTGGTATTAGCAACAGATAAAGACAAGTGGGTTCGTATGGGTGTTGCCAAAAATCCCAACACGCTATCGGAAACGCTTGCAGCACTGGCAAAAGATGAAGACTTGCATGTGCGCAGAGATGTGGCTGATAATCCCTGCACACCAGCTAAAATGCTTGCGGCACTGGCAAAAGACAAAATGAATAATGTCCGTGCGGCTGTTGCCAAAAATCCTATGACACCTATTGATGCACTTGCAGCATTGACAAAAGACGAAGATTCGGCTATTCGACGATCTGTCACTGAAAATCCCCATGTTTTACCTGAGTTACTTACAATATTGGCAAAAGACAAAGATTTAAGTGTTCGTGTATCCGCTATCCGTTCTGATAATTTTATGCCCTCTCACCCCATCCCATTCAAAATCGGTAATATTGAAATAACTGCTGCGCAACGCCTGGCATTACAAGAAGGAAAGTATATTGAAATAAAAGGAATAAAAGATAAAACAGGGAAAGTGCATGACACTACCTACGTTATTCTTGATCAAAAGATAAATAAGGTCAAATTACTGCAACAGCAAGATAAAAATAAATTTCAAAAAGCACAAGTTAAACAAGTTAATTCTGTCGCCAAAACTGCTCCGAGAGGAAAAGGGATGAAAATCTAAAAAAAAGAACCTCGAAAAGAACAAAATGTCATATTCTAAAAAAACACATTTCGCCCAAAATCTTGCCGCTATAAGGCGTGCGTTAGATTTGCAGCATGCCATTACGCCGGAAGATATTGGAGTTTTAAAAAAATATACAGGATTTGGCGCATTAAAGTGCGTTCTTTTGCCCGCAGGTAAGGAAGAAGACAAACAGCACTGGCCGAAATCAGAACTCGAGTTATTCCCTTTAGTAGAGGAGTTGCACCGTATCCTTGCGACACACGAGACACATCACATTCTTGATGGAGGAGCAGGCACATACAAGCGTTACATGGATAGCATTAAAAACTCTGTCTTAACTGCATTTTATACACCATCAGAGATAGTGCAATCTATTGCGACTTCGCTGTCCGCAGCGGGCATTCAGGCGCAAAGTATCCTTGATCCCTCCGCAGGCGCTACCGGTCAGTTTGTACGGGACTTCAAGTCTGTTTTCCCGCAAAGCAATATTGTAGCCTTCGAAAAAGACCTTATATCCGGGAGAATTTTACAACGGTTATACCCTGATGAAAAAATCCATGTGGCAGGATTTGAAACAATCCCGGAGGGGAATAATAACCGGTTTGATATTGTCGCTTCAAACATCCCGTTCGGGGATATTTCTGTCCCTGACACTGCGTTTCATTTAAGTAAGAATCCCACCCGGCAGTTCGCCGGCCGGCATATTCATAATTACTTTTTTCTTAAAGGTATAGACACTTTGCGCGAGGGTGGAATATTGGCCTTTATTACTTCACAGGGTGTGGCCGACGCTCCGGCCAACAAGCCTGTTCGGGAATGGTTGATGGGCAATACTAACCTTGTTTCGGCAATACGGCTCCCCAACAACTTGTTTTTGGAAAACGCCGGCACAGAAGTGGGAAGCGACCTTATTATTTTGCAAAAAAAGTCCCATAAAACGCAGCTTTCAGACAGCGAAAAACTATTCATAGAAACAGGGCGGACTAAAGCCGGGATTGGTATTAATAAATACATTTACAACCGGGCGAATTTAATTTTTACAGACACTAAAATCGGGACAGATCCGTATGGCAAGCCTGCTGTTGTTCTCACCCATAATGGAGGCGTTACAGGTATTGCAGAAAATCTGCGAAAAAGCCTTACCCGTGATATTTCAGAAAAATTGGATATTAGCCTGTACCGGAAATATGCATCCGTTAATGTCAATCAACCACAGCCAAAGCAGCAAGCGCCATCATCAGAGCCAATATTGACACTCTATGACTTGTTCGGGTTCTCGACCCCACCTATGCAACAGCAGGCAACTTTGCCAAAGCTGCCCGAACAGGTGGCGGCAGACTCCATACCACAATTGCAAAAATATACTGGAAAAACTGCAGGGCATCATAAACCCGGCGCCCTGGTCAAAAATGACCGGTTGGAAGTGGGAGTATTGAGTGTAGACGAAGATAATAATTTTATATTTAACCCATTACAGGTACAGGATAAAGACAAGGTATTACAATATATTGGCATCCGAGACACTTATTACGACTTGTATTCCAGTGAGCAAACCTCGCAAACCGAAAACCAGGAGAAACGTGAGCGCCTGAACCAACTCTATGATGAATTTATTGCACGCTATGGTGTGCTCAATAGTAAGGGAAATCGCACGCTTATTGATATGGACGCTAACCGTGTTGAGATGCTTGCTGTCGAGCATTTGGAAAACGAGCGTTACGTTAAAAGTGATATTTTTCATAAACCGGTTGCATTTGCGCAGCACATTGAAATTGCTACGCCCGAAGAAGCTTTGCTTGCTTCGCTTGACAGATACGGTGAAGTACGGCTTGACTTCATTGGCAAAGAGGTTAACATTTCTGAAGAGGAAGCGTTCCGGCAGCTTGAGAACAAAATTTTCTATAATCCGTTTTGTAACACAAATCACGAAATTGCCGCTAAATTTCTGTCGGGCAATATTGTTGAAAAAATCGAATTACTCTCTAATTTTGCACAACGCAACGGCGAGAACGAACAGCTCGCAAAATCTATTACGGCTTTACAGAATGTCGTTCCGGAAAAAATACCGTTTGAATTGCTGGAATTTAATTTTGGAGAACGTTGGCTACCGGCAAAAGTTTATAATGAATTTGCGACACATTTATTTCAAACTAAAACGGAGGTGCGATACTATGCAGTATCCGACGAATTTGTGGTAAAAGCACACAATTATACGGCAGAAATTCACAACAAGTATAATATCCGTACAAAGGCTCG
>JAISAD010000130.1 GCA_031266895.1 Bacteroidales bacterium | reverse complement strand
AGAACCGATGATAGATAAAGAAGGGGAAACCAGCCTTGACATCTTTCCACACGACCCGCGTTATCACTGGAATAAGGATAATTTTGGGCCGCTAACTGTGCCAAAATCTGGCGTTACAGTAACATTAAACGATTCTACAATAGTGCTCTACAGTAAAATTATCACCCATTATGAGCACAATACGTTAGAGATTCAAAATGGTCGAATTTTAATTAACGGCCAAGAGGCTCACAGTTATACTTTTAAGCAAAATTACTATTTTATGATGGGAGATAACCGCCACAATTCGGCCGACTCTCGCTTTTGGGGTTTTGTACCCGAAGATCATATTGTAGGCAAACCAAAATTTGTATGGCTTTCCTTGGATAAATTTAAAGAATTAGGCGAGGGAAAAATTCGTTGGAGTCGCATGTTTAAATTAATTAAAAACGAATAGGCAACAAATGGCGAAGATTGCATTTACCCGAACGCAACTCTCTAATGGATTGCGTGTTATAGTACATGAAGATCTCACTACCCCATTAATATCCTGCAACATTGTGTATGCTGCAGGATCACGCGATGAGCAGCCCCACTTAACCGGCATGGCGCACCTGATGGAACATTACATGTTTTGCGGCTCCAGGCATATTGCCGACTATGATTATCATTTGCAACGGACAGGTGCAATCAATAATGCCTACACCACCCAGGATTTAACACACTATTACATCACATTGCCTGCCAGCAATCTGGAAACCGCCCTCTGGCTGGAGTCAGATCGAATGCTGGAACTGGCTTTCGATGAAGAGCAGTTGCACATACAGCAACAGGTTGTAATGGAGGAGTTTAAAGAAAATTTTCTCAATCGTCCCTATGGCGATTTATGGCTTCTTTTCAACGATTTCATGTATGAAAAACATCCTTACAAATGGCTGCCTATAGGAAAAGAACTGTCTCATATTGAAAAAGTTACAATGCATGATATCAAAAGCTTCTTTCATCGCTATTATGTACCGAATAATGCAGTACTAACCCTTTCGGGAGCCATTCGCGCCAATGAAGCTATTTCGCTGGTAGAAAAATGGTTTGGCGATATTCCGGCGGGAGCGTCTGTAGAACACCTTTACCCAAAGGAGGAGTGGAAAGATGGGCAATTGAAAGTTGTAGAGCGTGATGTCCCCTCTGACATGCTGATGACGGGCAGGCCCATGTGCTCACGTCTCCATCCCGATTATCATGCCTGCGACCTGCTGTCCGATTTACTGGGCAGCGGACAATCGTCTTTGCTTTATCAGGAGTTTATTACTAAACGGGCACTTTTTACAGATATAACAGCTTATATTACAGAAACTTTCGACACAGGTCTTTTTGTAATCGGCGGACGGCCTGCAAAGGGAGTAAGTTTACAGAAAGCCTATAATGCAGTGTCGGAATACCTTGAAAATTTGAATTTTGCCACTCCCATAGCTCAAAATCTTACCAAAGTAAAAAATAGAGTGGCTACTGTTTTATTAAAGAGCGAAATAAAAATTGAAGAGCGTTCCTCGGGTCTTGCCTTAGCCGAAACACTTAGTTGCGCTGAAAATTTTGAACGCGAAAAAGAGTATTATGAAACCGTAACTGCCGAACAACTGCTCCGCTGCGCCGAAAAGTTATTTAATTTAAAGGGGAATACACTGTTTTACAGCACTTAAGCGCTGATGCATTTTTACAGTTTTTACAACACTGTTATATGCCCTGCATAGACCTGTTTTCTATCTTGTACGGGAGTATAATAGATGACGTAGGAAAAGATTTGCCCGGTCTGCAATGTACCTTTAAATCTGCCGTCCCAGCTGAAATGAGGATCTTGAGAACTGAAAACGCAATTGCCCCAGCGATTGTAAACGTGTATCTCTATGGCTTCAAAGGCTTCGGGATTGGCTAGCCGGAAATAGTCGTTAATACCGTCGGCATTGCCAGGCGTAACAGCATTGGGCAGCAGTAGCAGAGGATTGCAGGGAGCTATCTCTACAACGTCAGTAGCCTTGCATATAGCCGATGTGTCGGTAACGGTAACCGTATAATTCCCTCGCTCTGTAACTGTAATGGATTGGGAAACCTCGCCTGTATTCCATTCTATGTCGATATTATTGGTAACAGCCGTGAGTACGGTGTAATATTTTTCGCAAAAGTCTTCGGGAGTCATATCTATTTCAACTGACACATTGGGCACTGTGAGCCAAATCGTTACGGTACTGTCGCAGCCGGTTGCCGACTGCAAATGCTGCACGTGCTCATAAATGCCCGGCGATTGGGAAGGCGGCAATTGAAACCCATATTTTTGATATGTCTCATCCATACAGCAAACGTCTTCTATTTGTATGGAATAGGAAGTATTGACCGTTAAATGCAGTGTAACAATGCTGTCGCAACCGGTTGCCGTTTGCAAACTGGCCGTATGAGTTCCCGCTGTATTGTAACTGTTTCCGGCAAACAGGTAGCTCTCGCCTTCACAGATCGAAATATTTAATGTGTCGTTATAGGTTTGATTTACGGTTAAGTGTAATGTTACAACCGTATCGCACTTCGGGCCTGAAATGGTGTCGGTGTACGTTCCGGCTGCATTGAGTTCTTCTCCGTAGAAACTATAGATTTCATTCCAGCAAATGGCGGCATTTACGGTTTTTATGTTTGCTGCCTGTACCGTAAGATGGAGCATTACAGTGCTGTCGCAGCCCAGATAATTCGGCAAATGCCGCTCGTGGGCAAAATTACCTGCAACAGTCTGGGCGGGCAGCGAAAAGCCGTTATAGCTATAAGTTTCGCCTATGCAAACGGTGTCGGCATATTCATAGATGGTGTTTGGTTTTACGGTTAAATGCAGTGTAACGGTGCTGTCGCAGCCATTCGCTGTCGCAAGATGAGCAACGTATATCCCTGTAGTAGAAAATGTTGAACCGTTGAAGCTATATGTTGATCCTTGACAAATAGCGGTGTCGATTGCCACCGGATCAACCAAAGGCAAGGCTGTTACCGTTACGGCATTGCTTGTATCCGTTTGGCAGAAAACCATTCCACCGGTCGTTATCAAGCGATATTGCATGGTTTGCGACAGTGCAGGAGGAGTGTAATTCAGAGTTGTCTCTCCCGTTCCGGCGGTAACGCTTGTCCAGGCAGTCCCTCCATTTATACGTTGCTGCCATTGATAGGTCAAGTCGAGGCTTCCGGCTGATGCTGCTGTGGATGTTAATGTTGCGGGAATACTGTCGTAGCAGACCGTCTGATTTGCGCTTACTGTACCCGAAACTACGCTTTGTATGGTTCGCAGATGTACAATTTCCGACACGGCACGGCAGTTAGAGTTGTTTATATTATCCGCATTGCTTACCACCAAACGGTAATAGCCCGAATCTGCCACTGTAATCGCACCGAGGGTGTATGTGCCTGTCAGATTACCGGTTGCCGATGTTCCCTGTGTAGCGGCAATGGCTGTCCATGCGGTTGGATTGTTTATATCGCCTGTGCTGCTGTGTTCCCAGCGATACACAAGATCGTTGCCGCCAGATGTAAATGTTCCGTCATCGGTATAGACGCCCTCGAAGGTTAATGAATTTCCGGTGCACATCGCAGTATCCCTGCCAGCTGGCTGCGTCAGCGTTACGGGAGGAACGCACAGGCGGATTTCTATGTTGTCCAGACCTAAATCATTGCCTAGTCCTCCTACCTGATTATTTTTAATTTCAAGGACAAGAGAGTTAATATTTGGGGGAATTAAAAAACTGAATCCCCATTGTCGCCAATCAATCGCATGAGTGGCATTGGGGATATCTCCGGTATGAAAAGAGGCAATCACTTCACTGGTGAGCGAATCCAGCAGAAAATAGCTTAAGTTAGGTTTTAATCCCTGATAGGGTTCTAAGTGACAGTTTGCGATCATGGCTGAAAAATAGAGCAAAGAACCCGAACACAAATTTGTGATGGATTGCCTGTAGAATACTTTTGGAGCATAATCGGCATTTACCAGCATAAACCGCCCTGTGGTTGAGTCATTTTGGGGATTGCAGTCGTTAGACAAAGACCATACCAAATTACCATACGCATACTTTGCCAGGGCATAATTTCCATCAGTTGGATCAATGTTGGAAGATACGAACCCATACGTTGTTCTTCCTGCCGGCAATGGCTCCGTACTGAAGTTGGGAGACAGTGAATTTAATCCGTCTCCATAACTGTCAAAATCTTCCTTAAATAATATTGTGCCGGTAGCCGCACATCCCACAGGATTGATTACGCCGCAATTGTCGCTCAGTTCCAAATCCACCTGATAGCGCGGGGAGGTTATGCCGTTAAAAAAGGCTTCAACCCACCATGTCTGTACAGGAGTTTGGTCTTTTATTACCGTTAAAGTATCGGATGGATTTCCGCCGATCGGTACTCCGCCCGTTTCTCCCGTGTACCAGTAGTATTCTACACCGGTAATGGCATTGAATCCCATATTGACAGACGTGCCGGGGCAGGCTATGTAAGCATGAGAAAACGGATGGTATAGACCCATTACATTTAAATTCAACACCCAGATACTGTCACAACCCTGCACCGTTTGCAAATTGGCCGTATAGGTTCCCGTTGTGCTGTAACTGTTTCCGGCAAACAGGTAGCTTTCGCTTTCATAAATCGAAACATTTAATGTATCTCTATAAGTTTGATTTACGGCTAAATGCAATGTTACCACCGTATCGCATTCCGGGCCTGAAACGGTGTCGATATACGTTCCGGCCGTATTAAGCTCCTCGCCGTAGAAATTACAGGTTTCATTTGCGCAAATAGTATCGTGTATTGTTTTGGTGTTTAACGGCTTTACGGTAAGATTTAGCGTTACGGTGCTGTCGCAGCCGGCTGCCGTTTGCAAATTGGCTGTGTGGATTCCCGCTGTATCATAGCTGTTCCCGTTAAACAGGTAGCTTTTGCCCTCGCAAATCGAAATATTCAGCGTATCGTTATAGATTGGATTTATCGCTAAATGCAATGTTACCACCGTATCGCACTCCGGGCCTGAAACGGTAATGGTATATGTGCCGGCCGTATTAATGCCTGTGCCATAGAAATTATAGGTTTCGTCCGGACAAATGGCATGGGTTATTGTTTTGGTGTTCAACGGTTCTACAGTAAGATTTAGCGTTACGGCGCTGTCGCATCCCCGCGAATTTTGAAAATGTGCCGTATAAATTCCCGTTGCCTCATAATTGATCCCATCAAACAGGTAGCTTTCGCCCTCGCAAATCGAAATGTTCAATATGTCATCGCTTTGATTTACGGCTAAATGCAATGTTACCACCGTATCGCATTCCGGGCCTGAAACGGTGTCGGTGTACGTTCCGGCTGCATTAAGCTCATCACCGTAGAAATCATAGGTTTCGCCCAGGCAAATAGTGTCGTTTACTGTTTTTACATTCAATGGCTTTATGGTAAGATTGAGTATTACAGTGCTGTCGCAGTCATACAGATTCTGTAAATCCTGCCTGTGCTCGAAATTACCTGTGGCAGTTTGTGCCGGAAGCGAAAAGCCGTTATTGTTGTAGGGCTGGCCTTCGCAAATGGTGTCAGCATATTCATAAATGCTGGCGGGTTCGACGGTTAAATATAAGGTAACAGTACTGTCGCAGCCACGCACATTTTGCAAATCCAGCGTATGTTCAAAATCGCCGGCAGCGGCTTGTGCCGGAAGCAAAAAGCCGTTTTTATTGTAGGGTTGGCCTTCGCAAATGGTATCGACAAATCCGTAAGTGCTGTTTGAATTGACGGTTAAGCATAAGGTAACGATGCTGTCGCAACCGGCTGTCGTCTGCAAACTGTCCGTATGGATTCCCGTTGCATCATAGCTGTTGCCATTAAACAGGTAACTTTCGCCTTCGCAAATCGAAATATTCAATGTATCGTTATAGGTTTGATTTACGATTAGGTGCAAGATTATCACCGTGTCGCATTCCTGACCTGAAACAGTAACGGTGTATGTGTCATTCGCATTGACATCTGTGCCATAAAAATTACGGGTTTCGCCCAGACAAATGGTGTCGTTTATTATTTTCTCATTCAACGGCTTTACGGTAAAATGGAGCGTTACGGTGCTGTCGCACCCCATAATATTTTGCAGATTCAGCGTATGTTCAAAATCGCCTGCGATGGTTTGTGCCGGCAGCGAAAAACCGTTGTCATTATAGGATTCGCCCAAACAGATGGTGTCGCTTATTTCTACGCCTCCCTGATACAGAATCGATATTTCTCCGCTTGATAAAACTCTTGAATATATCCTGATATCGTCAACCTCTCCCGAATGATATTCGGTTGCATCGTGAGGATCTTTTCCAATGTACAAATCGTTATCGCTGCTAAATGGAAAACCGGCAGGCAGTGTGCCGGCAACAGGCACTTCACTGTTATTAACAAGTAATCTGCAGCTGTTTTGCTCGAAAATCATCACAATCTGATACCACTCATCTGTCGGCAATTCATATTCAAACAGAAACTCATTGCCATTGCACAGGATCGAAATCTCTGTTGCATTTGTCTGACTGTTATACAAAGAGTGTATTCCGAATTGAACCGGAAGGGCATTAACGGCGCTTTTGCAGAATGGTGCAATATCCGTACTCGACGATTTCACCCAAAAGGAAACGGTAAAGTCGGTGGTTAGAGCCGATAGCTGAGGGGCATTGGGGATTTCAATATAATCGTCAACTCCGTCAAAATGGCAGGCGCTGCTGGGATTTCCGTGCCGGTCGGCTATGAGCGTTGCGCCGTGAATCACGCCATGATTGAGATTCATAGTTCCATCGTCTGCATTGCCATTAAAGGGATACCAGGCAACCAGGCCACTTACAATTATCGCATCCTGCAGTCCTTCGCAGGGATCTATCACCAGCAAATTCAGTATCCAGATGCTGTCGCAGCCGTTGGTACGGCTGTAGGTATGCAGCCCCGGTTCATTTTGCGCGGGCAGCGAAAAACCGTTATTCTCATATACGTCGCCAACTGCTACAACATCTTCGATGGTATCTCTAACCATCGCAAGCGGTGCATAAGGCACAGGATAATTGAACAATTCATTGATTTCTGCCTGCGAAAGAGCACGGTTGTAATACACAATATCATCAAGTCTGCCGTTGAGGGGATACCAGTAATTCGACATACCACAATTATAGCCATACCGCCCGAAATACAAATCTCTTTCGTTGGCTTCCGTAAAATTGATTTGTGAGTTATAAGTCTGACGATGTTTCTGCATACCGTTTACATATACTGTAATGGAAATGGAATCGACCACCACCGCCATATGCCGCCACTCCGTATTGATACAACTCTGAATATCGTCATACGCAAAATCGGCCACAGTAGTAACGCAACCGGGAGTGTTAATAATGGCAAAATTAAAGCCTTGCGTCTCGGTAGTGAAATCAAAGCTATAATTCAGGATAAAACCGCTCTTTTTGCCGTCCTTATTTACAAAATTATGAAGTGTCTGCGTGGTAGTGGTAAAATCTCCCCAAATGTCCATACCACCTGCATCGTCAAGTTTAAACCAGCAGGCAATAGTCAGCTCATGGTCAAGATGCAGCGAGGGCGAGTTTGGCACACGAATGGCGGAAGGGTTGAGAAACCCGCCAAGTTTCACCGCTTTGTCGGGCACGCCAAAGCGATCAGGGCAGTATGTTGCTGCGCCGTGCAGTTCGCCATGATTAACATTGCCGCTTGCATCGTAAACATTGCCGTCGAGAGACCAGTAGCCGCAAAGATTGGCGGTCGGAATGGTTTGCGCCGCAAGAAAAAACGGTGCCGAAAAGAAAAAAAAGAGGATAATTCTACGTATATTATCTGCCATCATACATATTTTGCAGTATTTTACACTGTCGCCGATACTATATTATTATATTATGGATATTTAAAAAATTCGGGTGCAAAAATAAGAAAAAAATAGAAACCATGGAAAACAAATATTTTTTATTTTTTGATACATTTTATATCGGATTGCCCCGCTCTACTTTAATTTTACCGGCTTACGCATAATTCAAAAATTATATGAATATTTGCAAGGGATTTCAAGTTCATTTTTCATTTTTTCAAATTGCTGACAATTAGCTATATATAGATATTTATTGGATTAATAACGGATAAAAAAAACGAATAACATGCAACAATTAATTGAATGTGTGCCCAATTTTAGTGAGGGACAAAATTTAGAGATAATCAGGCAGATTACCGATGTAATAGAAAAGTCGGAAGGGGTAAAACTGCTGGATGTAGATCCGGGCTACTCCACCAACCGCACAGTGGTTACCTTTGTGGGTGAACCGAATGCGGTAGTGGCAGCCGCCTTTCAAGTTATTTGCACAGCTCAGAAATTGATTGATATGCGCAGACACCACGGCGATCATCCCCGCTTTGGCGCTACCGATGTCTGTCCTTTAGTGCCGGTGGCCGGCATCACCATGGAAGAGACGGCCGAATATGCCCGCCAATTGGCGAAAAGGGTTGGCGAGGAGTTGCAAATTCCGGTCTATTGCTACGAAAATGCCGCTTTTGAAGAGAAGCGGCGCAACTTGGCCAATTGCCGGAACGGGGAATATGAGGGATTAAAGGATAAACTGTCCGCACCTGACTGGAAACCCGATTTTGGACCAGCGCAATTCACGGAAAGCGTGGCTAAAAGCGGCGCTTCGGCTATCGGGGCACGCGACTTTCTGATTGCGGTAAACTACAATCTTAACTCCACATCTACCCGCCGCGCCAATGCCATAGCATTCGACGTGCGCGAAAAGGGACGCCCCATGCGCGAGGGGAATCCAATTTCGGGCAAAATTGTAAAAGATGCAGACGGCAATACTGTTCATATTCCCGGAACGCTGAAAGGGACTAAGGCAATAGGCTGGTTTATAGAAGAATACGGGATTGCGCAAGTCTCCATGAACATTACCAGCACCATCCAGACTCCGCTGCATGTGGCTTTCGACGAGGTGTGCAGCAAGGCTGCCCAAAGAGGAATTCGCATTACAGGGGCGGAAATTGTGGGATTAGTGCCTAAAAAGGCTCTCCTCGATGCCGGCAAATATTACCTCGCCAAACAGCAGCGCTCATTGGGCGTAAGCGAAAGGGAGCTGATTAAAATTGCAGTAAAATCAATGGGATTAGACGATCTGAAGCCCTTTATTCCCGAAGAGAAAGTGATTGAATATTTGCTCGAAAAGGATAGCAAAGCCAAACGCCTGATTGATATGTCTTTCCTTGATTTTACCAATGAAACAGCCTCCGAAAGTCCGGCGCCGGGCGGCGGCTCCATATCAGCCTGCATGGGGGCGCTGGGAGCAGCGCTGGCTACAATGGTGGCCAACCTCTCTTCCCACAAGCGAGGCTGGGACGATCGCTGGGAACTCTTTTCGCAATGGGCAGAAAAAGGGCAAAAAATAAAGGACGATCTGCTCTGGCTTGTGGACGAAGATACCAGCGCGTTCAATAAAATTATGGACGCTATGAGTTTGCCGAAAGGCTCGGAGCAAGAGAAAGCGGCACGCAAGCAGGCTCTGGATGAAGCGACCCGTTATGCTATCGAAGTCCCGTTTAAAACGGTGCAGCGCGCATTTGAGGTGTTTGAACTGTGCGAGGCAATGATAGAGAACGGCAACCCCAATTCAGTTTCCGATGCCGGCGTAGGCGCACTTTGTGCCAAAGCAGCCGTTACAGGGGCCTACCTGAATGTGAAAATTAATGCCGCAGGCTTGGAAGATAAAGCCTTTGCCGCCGAAATAACGTACAAGGCCTACGATTACGTCCAAAAATCCAATAAGTTGGAAAAGGAATTATTGGAAAAAGTAGAAAAGATAATTGAGAGATGAAAAGTTTTTTAATGCGTCAAAATATTTTTTCGCAATCGATGCTAAAATTTAAAAATAAAGTGTATTTTTGCAGACTTAAAACATTAATCGTAATTCATTAACAAAACAAATTAATCGTATGAAAAAACTAATGTTATTAGCAGCCGTATGTTGCTTTATTTTAGCTTCCTGCAACAACCAGCCGGCAACCCCTGCAACCGATGCAGGTCAATCCACTGAGCAAACCGACACTAGCAAGTGCTGCAAAAAGGAGAGTCCCGAATGCGCCGCATGGAAGGATTGGGCTAACCAGACTCCTGAAAAGAAAGCCGAACTGGTGAAGAATGCTATCGAAAAAATTAATGCTGCCAAAGCCAAAAGGGCCGATTGCGAAGCCAAAAAAGCTGAACTTGAAAGCAAATGGCTCGAAATTGACAAATTGGACATTGAAGCTCAAAAAGCTTTAATTGACGAAGTAATGGCATTCTGCAAACCTTGCTGCAAAAAACAGGAAGGCTGCCAGGACAAAAAAGGCGAAAGCTGCTGCAAAAAAGGTGAACAACCCAAATAAGATTGGGTCAGTACGAAAAAAGGCTGGAATTTTCCAGCCTTTTTTTTGTATTTTTCCGTAAGATTAATTGTAACATTTACAGTTTGTTATCCCTGCAAAGTTTCCTAAAAATGAAACATAACTAATTATGAGCCAGCAATTTATATAAAGTGCGGAAATTCGAGTTTATAAAAGATTGAAATTAAAAAAATTACAGTCAAATCCTCCGAATTGATGATTCTTCTATGCACAATAATTTTTAAAAGTCAATGGTTAGAATGCCCTTTTTCTAACTTTTTTTTGTTCACTTTTGCGCCATAAAAAAAGCGAGCTGCTGCTATAAATTAAGCATCTGACTTTTAGATTATTAATATAATAACGTTTCAACAACAATGAGTGTAATTTCTTCAGAAGAGTGTAAAACTGTGTGGGATGATTGTTTGACAATCATCAAAGATAATGTGGATGCCAAAGCCTACGAAACATGGTTTCAACCCATTATTCCGATTGCAATTGAGAAAAGCACATTGATATTGCAACTGCCCAGCCATCTCTTTTATGAATGGATTGAAACCCATTACGTACACTTATTGAAGATGGTTATCAAGCGAAAACTGGGCTCTTCGGGCAAACTGCAATATCGGGTGGTTATGGAAAAAAGCCGCACCCCCAACCACTCCAAAATCATCAAGCTTCCCTCTTATGACTTGCCCGCTATCGAAAATCCGCCCATAGCGGCCCCTATTGATGTCTATGCCGAAGACAGCGTCATCCCCAACCCGTTTATTCTGCCGGGCATTCGCAAGCATCGCATCAACTCCAACCTGATTGAGTCGCTTACTTTTGACAATTATATAGAGGGTGAATGCAACCGCCTGGCGCGATCGGCCGGATGGGCTATTGCCGGCAATCCGGGTGGCACGGCTTTTAATCCGCTCTACATTCATTCAGAAGTAGGACTGGGCAAAACCCACCTCGCTCACGCTATCGGCAACCAGACAAAAGTCAATTTCTCCGATAAAGTGGTGCTTTATGTCAACACCGACCAATTTTATCAGCAATATATTGAAGCCGTTAAAAATCAGACTATCAATGATTTTATTTTCTTCTACCAGTCTATTGACGTGCTCATTATTGATGATATTCAGTTTATGGCCGGCGGCAAGCAGAAGACGCAGGAGGCCTTTTTTCAGATTTTGAATCATATTTTGCAAAAATCAAAACAGATTATCATTACTTCAGATAAATCGCCGGTGGAAATGTCAGGCTTTGAGCATCGCGTTTTGAGTCGCTTTAAATGGGGATTGGCGGCCGAGTTGCATGTGCCCGATCTCGAAACCCGAATTGCCATTATGCACAAGATGCTGGAAAATGAGGGGGCAGAATTTCCGGTGGAAGTGATTGACTATATGGCATTGCGCATCACTTCAAATACCCGCGAATTGAAAGGAGCCATGATTGCCATTTTGGCGCAAGCTTCGCTGAATAAGAAAGATATTACGGTAGAGCTGGCTAAGGAAATGATTGACAAATATGTGAAATCCAACGCAAAGGAGATTTCCGTGGAGTATATTCAAAAGATTATCAGCGACTATTTCGGACTTCCGGAAGAGAGTATTAATGCCAACACCCGCAAGCGGGAAATGGTGCTGGCGCGACAATTGGGCATGTATTTTTCAAAAAAATATAAGAAAATTCCCTACTCTACTATCGGCACTTATTTTGGCAATCGCGACCATGCTACGGTTTTATACGCTTGCCGTGCTATTGAAAACCTTATCCAAACAGATAAAAAGGTAAAAGTGTATGTAGATGAAATTGATAAGAAGATGAAAATTTAACTGTTTAGTGTTCATTTGTATTTTTTGTACTTTTGCACTTTAACAAAACACAATGGAAAAGCGCTGGATAAAAAAAAAACTGCCTGATAATGATTGTATTGAAAAATTTAGAACTAGATTACTGGAGGCACAGCTGCCACTCGAAGAGCCGCTGGTAGCCCTGCTGATGAGCAGAGGCATTACCACAGTAGGAGAGGCACTCCACTTTTTCAATCCCGATATCAACCTGCTGCACGATCCTTTTTTAATGAAGGATATGGATAAGGCCATAAGCCGAATTTCGCACGCCATTATCCACAATGAAAAGATTATGATTTATGGCGATTATGACGTGGACGGTACCTCTGCCGTGGCGCTTGTCTATTCCTTCCTGTCGGAAATTATTGGAGAGGCATCGCGCCAGTATCTCGAATACTATATTCCCCACCGCTATACCGAAGGCTACGGCATTTCGGAAAGAAGCATTGAATATTGCCATGAAAAAGGGGTTAATCTCTTTATTTCGCTCGATTGCGGCATCAAGGCCTACACTCAAATTGAACTGGCCAACCGGCATGGCATTGATGTTATTGTGTGTGATCATCATTTGGAAGGAGAAAAATTGCCCGATGCAGTGGCTATTCTTAACCCAAAGCGCGAAGGATGCCCCTATCCCTATAAGGAACTTTCGGGTTGCGGCGTGGGGCTGAAGCTGATACAGGCCTACTGCATGCGTTTTGATTTGCCCGACGAGTTGTGGCTGTCGCGCTTTGATTTGGTGGCCATTAGCATCGCTTCCGATATTGTGCCTATTACCGGCGAAAACCGCATTATTGCTTACTATGGTCTCGAAATTATCAATAAGTTTCCTCGACCGGGCATCAAAACCATTATTGAACAGGCCGGTTTCAAAGTGCAGTTTCCGCTGCAGCCGGAGACTATTTTCAACCGCGAAATCACTGTTTCCGATCTGGTGTTTTATGTGGGGCCGCGAATCAATGCTGCAGGGCGCATGGAAACCGGTCGGGAATCGGTGCGCCTTTTTATCTGCGAAGATGAAGACAAATCGTCGGAAATCGGCAAGAATATCAATGCCCACAACGACGACCGCAAGGAGGAAGACCGCAAGGCGACGGAAGAGGCTATTTTAATGATTAAGGGCAGCGATAGCCTGCAGCAAAAAAAGAGTATTGTTCTCTATAATCCCAATTGGTTTCAGGGGATTATCGGCATTGTGGCCTCCCGCCTGGTGGAAGAGTTTTACAAGCCGGCCATTGTACTTACCAAATCATCGGACGGGCTGATTACCGGATCGGCACGATCAGTGAAAGAGTTCAATCTTTACGATGCTATTGATGCCTGTGCCGATTTGCTCGAGCATTTTGGCGGCCATAAGTTTGCCGCCGGCCTCTCCATGAAAGAGGAAAATCTGGAAGCCTTTATGCAGCGTTTGGAGCAGTATGTGGCAGAATGCATGGATCACGATTCGGATACGCCTGAAATAGAGATAGACATGGCATTGGATTTGAAAGAAATTACCTCCTCCTTTATAACAAACTTGAAACGCTTTGCCCCGTTTGGCCCCGGCAATATGTCACCGATTTTCCTGTCGTCTAACGTGGTGGACGAGGGAGGAGTCCGGATTTTGAAAAACGAGCACCTGAAATTGCGGGTTCTCTACAGGGACAGGGCGGCATTTCCTAAAGATGCCATTGCATTCGGCCTGAAACAACACTACTACGATATACGAAGCAAGAAAGATTTTCATATTGTTTACCATCTTGAAGAAAATTCATGGAATAATATCACTATCATTCAATTGAATATAAAAGACATTAAAATTGCGAATAACTGATGAACATTGCCGTAAACACACGCCTGCTGCTGCCAAACTGTTTAGAAGGAATTGGGATTTTTAGCTGCGAAACCCTGAAACGCATCGTAGCCTGCCATCCGGAACATCACTTTTTCTTTATCTTCGATCGCCCCCATGCTCCCGAATTTATTTTTGCCGATAATGTTACCCCGATTACCGCTTTCCCTCCAGCCCGTCATCCCTATCTTTGGCACCTCTTCTTTGAATATGCCATCCCCAAAATCCTGAAAAAAGTAAAAGCCGACCTCTTTCTGTCGCCTGACGGCTACCTGTCGCTCCGCACACCGGTAAAGAGCGTTGCGGTCATTCACGATCTGAATTTTGAGCATCATCCTGAATTTATGAAACCGTCGTACCTGGGCTATTTGCAGCGCAATTTTCCGAAATTTGCACAACGCGCTGCCCGCATTGCCACTGTTTCGCAATTTTCCAAGGAAGACATTATAAACACCTATCAGCAGGATGCAAATAAGATAGATGTAGTCTATAATGGCTGCAATGACGCTTACAAGCCATTATCTCAAAATGAACAAAATGCTGTAAGGCAGAAATATACAAACGGATGCGACTATTTTCTATTTGTAGGATCAATACACAGGCGGAAAAACCTGGGCAACATGCTGCGCGCTTTCGAACAGTTTAAAAATCAGAACGCCACAGACGCCAAATTTGTAATTGTGGGCAGCAAAATGTGGAGAGACAACGAGATAGGTGCTGTTTTGGCAGAGATGCGCCATAAGGATGATGTACTCCTTATGGGACGGCAACAGACGGAACTGCTGAGCAAATTGATGGGGGCAGCTTCTGCACTGCTCTATGTGTCTTTTTTTGAAGGATTTGGCATTCCTGTTCTGGAGGCTTTTCATGCCGAAACGGCCGTCATCACCTCCAATGTAACCTCACTGCCGGAGGTAGCCGGCGAGGCTGCACTGCAAGTATCGCCCCATTCGGCAGAAGCCATTGCAGAAGCAATGAGCCTGCTGTACTACGACAAGACACTGCGCAGCAAGCTGATACATGCCGGCCGCCAGCAGCGGCAGCATTTCAGCTGGGAGCAAAGCGCTGCCCTGCTTTGGGAAACCTTGATGCAGGCGCTGAAAAGGGGCGCATAAGTGATTTTGCCGTAAAATTTAACGAAATTAATCTCCATTATTCTGTTTTCAATTTTTTTTCGTATTTTTGCCGCTGAAATTTCCTAACGATAAATAAAGCAAAACAGAAATGTCAACCCCAGTTTGCACAGCGCACCAAGCAAGTTTGAACGCCGCCCTGACAGGAACAGCTACAGGCAGGATAGGATTCCGGCTGTTTCAGTCCGAAATCTCCTCTCCGAGGCACCCATTCCGGCTTTTTCAGGCTGAAATATTGATTTCGAGATGCTTATTCCGACTTTTTCAGGCTGAAATTTCCAGTCCGAGGTGCCTGGCCAGGCTTTTTCAGGCAGAAATATTTCATTGCGGAAACAGGTTCCGACATATTCAATACAGGAAAAACAAGTCAAATAAACAGAAATACTAAATTAAATTATTCACCAATTAAACCTCGAAAAAATGAGTAAAATATTAGAAATCCCAGACATTTACCACTATTCTATTGCGGAACATGCCGGTTTTCACAAACAATGTTCAGACTTATGCACCAGGCATGACGCCATTATTGATGCACAGGAATTAGTGAAGCATTACACGGAAAAAGTAAATCAGGAAGATTACATCTACAAATGGATGCGACGGAAGGAGCATACGGAAAAGAAGGCTGAAACAGACCACCAGCGCGATAATACCTACGTGGGTCTCACCGCCATTGTTCGGGCTAACTTGCGCCATTTCGACCCCGCCATGCTTAATGCGGCAAACCGCATCCATAAGCTGCTGGGCAACTATGGCAATGTGGCTCAGGCTCATTATGACGCCGAAACTGTTGCTATTGACAGCATTGTTGCGCACTTGCAGAGTAGCAGCTACATTGAGGATGTCAGGCTGCTGGGGCTGATGCCATGGATAGACCGCCTGAATGATTTAAATGCGCAATTTAAGCAGTACGTACAGGAAACGATACAGGAAGAGATCAATAAGCCGGAAATTTCCGCTAAGGAATCACGACGGCAAACCGATGAGGCCTTGCGAAAAATTACGGTTCGCATTGAAGCTCTCGCCAATCTCGGCGCACCGGACAGGTACATGCCCTTTGCGCGTGAGTATAATGAGATAGTGGAACACTATAATCAGCTGGTACATGAGCATTACGGACGCATACATGCACGCACCGACATCAGTACGGCATACGTTGCCCCCATTCCGGCGCAGCCCTTTACGGGAAAACCGGTTTGTGTAATTCCCGAAGTTAAATTGACCAAAAAGGCCGGCGGCGGCATGGATGAAGCTGCTGCAGAACTTGTATTTACGCAGGATTTCACCGTAAGCTACAAAAACAACATCAGCCCCGGAACAGCTACCCTTGCCATACAGGGCATCGGCAAGTACAAGGGCGAAATCGTAACAACATTTAATATTAATCCATAATTAGAAAGAGATGATCCGGATCTTAACCATTGACGGCGGCGGTATCCGCGGCATAATCCCTGCCGTAATATTAGATTACATGGAAAAGGAACTGCAGCGCAAGTCGGGCAATTCTGCCGCTTGCCTGGCCGACTATTTCGACCTGATTGCAGGGACGAGCACAGGCGGAATACTTGCCTGTTTTTACCTGTTGCCGGGTAGTGCAGGGGAGGGCATGAAAAGCAAATACCCCGCCAGCGAGGCAATAAACCTGTATGCCAACCACGGCAAGGATATTTTTAAGCCCAAAACAAACAAGCTCTTTTGGGGCATATCCAATCTGTTTTCGGAGAAATATACGGAAAAGAATCTGGAAAAGATACTGACGGACGTTATGGGAGATGTACGCCTTTCGGAGACAAGAAAAAACGCGCTGGTAACGGCTTATGACATTACCAGCCGCAAGGCGGTACTGTTTTCTACGCCGGTGGCAAAGCAGTACACGCATCGGGACTATTTTCTGCGGGATGTGGCTCGCGCCACTTCGGCAGCCCCTACCTATTTCAAGCTGGCAACGGTGCACTCCATAGGCGGAGCGGCGGCCTATCTGATTGACGGCGCCATGTTTGCCGCCGACCCGACTTTGTGCGCTCTGGTGGAGGCCAACAAGTCCACATTTCCAACATGCCGGCAGCCGGATATTTCCGACATGTACATTGTTTCCATCGGAACGGGCAAGGTGATAAAGCAATACGATTACCAAAAGGCGCAGAAATGGGGCATTATACAGTGGGCTGTTCCGGTGTTGAACATACTGATGTCGGCCTCTTCGGAGGTAGGGAGCTATCAGGTACAGCAGCTGTTTAGCGTAGCCGGATGTGCCAGCAATTACGTGCGATTAGAACCCGGACTGAATAAAGCTGCCCCCGATATGGACGACGCCTCCCAAAACAACATCGAAAAACTGAAAGACGCCGGCCTGTACTACATTTCCGAAAACGTGGAAATGTTAGACAAAATAGTCGATACAATTGTAAATTAACTGGAGCAGGGCATGGTAAACGTAACGGGCGACTACGCTCTGCCGGTGGTAACCAAAGATGCCGGAGGCAACTATTTTAATGTCATTTTTGCTCCCATATTTGTATAAAATCACCTCTTATCGCACAAAAATCTTATTGTAAATCATTATAATTATGCTAATGCAATGCTAATATTAGCATATTTTTATAGAATAGATAAAAGATAAAATGCTAAAACAGATGTATTTATAGAATAAATAAAAAAAATAGGGTAAAAAAGCGTGATGCTATAATTTTTCTTTGTATGTTTGCAAGCATAAATCATTAACTTAAAAAATAGATCGTATGAAAAAACTATCTTTACTTTTCGGGCTTTATTTATTTATGAGCTTAACCACCGTAAATGCCCAGTTTTGGGACATTAACGGCAATTCGGATGTCAGTTCCGGAAACTTTGTAGGTACTTTAAAAACAGTGCCG
>JAISAD010000052.1 GCA_031266895.1 Bacteroidales bacterium | reverse complement strand
CCCGGTGGGGGTATTGGCAGAGTCGAGAATAAAACGTTTGGCATCTTTTTGATAGATAATTTTGGTAGAGTCGAGTGATCTCAGCGTATCTGTAATGTGCATGGGCAGGGTGTCTCCTTTCAATATGGCGTCAATGCGATTTGTAATGTTTTCGCCGGCTACCAGCACTTCGTTGGTGAAGATGCTGCGCTGCACCTTTTCCGCTTCTGTGTAGAGCTTAAAAATTCCGACAATTAACATTACTGTTGTTATAGCCAGCACTATGATTAGAGGGATGATCCACCGTTTTTTCATTGTTACAAACCATTTTTGTTTTGAGATTCAACTCAAGGGTGTATTTTTTTGCAAAAGTACATAAAATATTGGAACAATACATGATAGATTTAGTTTGCGGCAAACAGAAAGCTGTCTTGTCCGTCTGCAAAATCGCAAAGGGCAGGCTGTTGTGCCGTGCCTGGCGGTATGGTACTGATTCCAGAATTTTGGCAATTGGAGACAATGCATTGCAGTTGTTCGGCATCTTCCCGTAAGGAGTGTTCCACATCTGCAAGCCTGTCGTAAAAAGAGTAGTGCAGCACACCGACAGGGGAGGCCAGCGTGCTGTTTTCGGTGAGAATAAGTGTGCCCGCATCCAGAAAAGGTGTTTGGTTCATCAGCATCAGGGTTTTATGATAGTCTAAATTGTTGAGGTAGGGATGGTGTTGTGCCAACAAGGTGCTGTTTTTGATTATGGATTTTATAAATTGTTGAAAGTCAAATGATTTTGGGATAAATATTTTAGAGACAGAGCGACAGCCCATCCCGAAATAGAGCAGAATGTCGCGACAGAGGGCATTTAATTCTGCTTCGGTTTCGCGGCCAAGCAGCACGGCGGCACTGTGGCGGTTGTGGCGCAGCAGCAATGGCACGTTTCTGAAATAGTATTCAAAATAGCGGGCGCTGTTGTTGCTGCCGGTAGCAATCACCTTGTCGTAGTGGTGAAGCTGTTCGGCATATTCGATTTTTGTTTTAAAGGGAGGATAAATTTCTGTAAGCAGATGGGTGATAAAGGGAAGCAACAGTTTGTCGTGCCGCGATAATTTTCCCTGGTAACTGTTGCCACTCATGAGTACCATAAAGAGGTCGTGAAAGGCGGCCATGGGGATATTGCCTGCGGAAATTACGGCAATTGTTTGTCCATTTTGCCTTGTTTGGCGCTCGTATTTTTGAGCAAAGCGGGAGAGTGCGTCTTCATTCAGCATTGCGACGATTGCTTGCAGGGCATGATGCGAATATTCGGGAATAAACCAGTGGTTTTCGTGATATTGTGCTTCTACCATGGCATTCCACGCATCTGTGATATCACTGTTTCTGTTTTCAGCGGTTAGCGTTGACAACTGGTCGCGCAGAAGCGCAAAAGCATGCAATTGTTCGGCAAAAGGTGTTTGCATATCGTTTATGGTTATTTTCTGCCAAAATCTGCAGGAATTTCCCCCCAGTCAACCGTATTCCATTTGAAAACAGGGGTGGTGTAGCTATTGCGCAACAGCCACTGTTCGGCGCGCTCTATGAGGTCAAAAACTTCAATGTTTTTGTCGGTAGGCAGAATAATTGATTTGGTTTTTTTATTGCGCACCCATGCAATGGCGGTAATGCTGTCGGAGTAGATGGGGAGTTTGAAGTTATACTCTTTGAGGAATGCCAGGCCATGTACCAGCGCCAAAAATTCGCCAATGTTATTGCTGGCACCTTCAAATGGGCCTTTGCGAAACCACAGTTCGTGCGTGTCGGTGTGCACTCCCTGGTATTCCATCACTTTGGTAACGCTGTTCCATGCCGCATCTACAGACAGGGAGTCGAGTATGGGCTTGCCGGATTTTCCAAGAGCAGAAAGTGCAGGTTGCTTTTTAACAGGATGGCGTTTATAGTATTCGGCGTGACCCATTTTATAGGCAAGTTCGGCTTCGTGTGGCATTTCAAACGATTTGTACTTTGCTCCTTCAAAGTTCTCAATCAGGCTTTTGCAGGTGTTCCAGTCCTCGAATACGCCGCATGTGCGCCCTGTCCACACCACGTAATATTTCTTTTTTTGTGCCATTAGATTTATGATTAATGGTAAATATCTCTACAGGTTAGTGTCAGTTTTCCCTTATTGCGGTTTCTCCGGCTTCGATAATGGCCACAAAATCATCTGCTTTGAGAGATGCTCCGCCAATCAGTCCGCCATCGACGTCGTTTTGTGAAAAGAGTTCCACGGCATTTTGGGCATTGCAGCTTCCGCCGTAGAGGATGTAGCTGTTGTAGGCCGTTTCTGTGCCGAATTTTTTTTCTATCAGGTTGCGGATAAAAGCGTGCATTTCCTGTGCCTGTTGCGGAGAGGCTGTTTCGCCGGTGCCGATAGCCCATACCGGCTCATAGGCGATGACTGCCTGCTCAAAATGCTCTTTCGGCAGTTGGAACAGCGCTTCGGCAAGCTGTTTTTCTACCGCTTCGCAATGGTGTCCGGCTTTACGCTCTTCGCGGGTTTCGCCGCAACACACCACCGGCACTATGCCGAACTGGAGCAACTGATTTACCTTTTTGGCAATTGTTTCGTTGCTTTCATTGAAATATTTGCGCCGTTCGGAGTGTCCTACAATGCAAAAGTCCACGCCGATGGAGGCAAGCATCCTGGCTGAAATTTCGCCGGTATAGGCCCCATTATCGTATTCGCTGCAATTTTGTGCCCCCACATTAAAGAGGTCGCTGTCGTCGGCATGATCGGTAGCAATTTCGAGGTAAAGGGCAGGCGGACAGAGCACCACGCCTGTTTCGAGCGTAACCGACTCCAGCGCTTCGATAATGCCGATGATTAAATCCTGCGCTTCGTCAAAGGAGGTGTTCATTTTCCAGTTTCCTATAATCAGTTTGGGTTTCATTTTTAGTTATTTTGGTTAATGTATGTGTTTTTATTCTTTCTGCTTGCGGATGCGGAAGAGTTGTTCTATGCCAATAATGAGAGAGGAGGTGAAGAGGGTGTTGCCGACAGCAATGAGGATATGAAAATCTATGCGCTGGAAGGTAAAAGTTTCTAATAGAACGACGCTGAGATGGTGTATGAATACCAGCAGCAGGATATATACTGCCATTTTTCCGAATGTTTTGCCGGGCATTTTGCCGGCCTGTGTGCTGGAGTTGCTGCTTTCGTAGCGCCGTTTGCGCTTGCTGCTGACGAGTTTTTCTACCAGAGGGCGCATGAAAAGCATCAGTACGCAGGCAAATGTTTGTACGCCGTAGCTACCCAGAAATATGTCGATGATATAACCGGTGGCAAAGGCGATAAGGTATTGCAGCCAGCGGGGTATCTGTGCCGGCAGCAGTAGCAGTGCCATAATATAGAGGTAGGGGTTGAGGTAGCCAAATAGGTGAACGTAGTTGCAAATGAAGATTTGCGCTGCAATTAGAAGAAAGAATCGGGAAAAATTTAAGATTACGCTATTCATTCTTAAATTTGTTTTTTAAGGTGTCAAGTTCTGCACGATAGAAATTTTTGACTACAAACACATGGTTTAGCTTGTGGTATGGAGTGCTCAATTTTACAGTAATGTTCATAAAGCTGTTGTTGATGTTGTTCTTTTTGCTGCTCACTTCGCCAATTGAAATATTGGCAGGAAAAATTGTGCTGTAGCCGCTGGTGATAACCTTGTCGCCTGCCTCTATTTTCAAATGCTGCGGAATGTCGTGCAGGGTTACCTCTTCCGGATTTCCGGTATCCCACAATATTGTGCCCAGTTGATTTACAGGCATTATTCTGGCGCTTAGTCGAGTGTTGGGGTGCAATAGCGTAATCACCGAAGCAAAGCGAGAGGATACATTATCCACAATGCCCACCACACCCTGCGGGGCAATCACCGCCATGTCGGGCATAATGCCATCGTTTGCGCCTTTGTCAATAATCATGTAATTGTACGTTTTGCTGGTGGTGTTGAAGATGACAGTGGCATTCAAGTAGGCAAAGAGCTGTTTTTTCTGCTGTTGCAGCGAGTCGCCTGTCTCCACCGTGTAAATGTATGTAGAATCATCCTGTATTACATAATTGGCGTTCAACAACTGCATCAGTTGCAGATTTTGTTCGAGCAATTCCCGATTTTCGCGCTTCAGTTCGAAGTACGATGTGAAGCGGGTCCAAAAGCCGTAAACCGGCCCAGCCACCTGCTGGCCCATTGTAGCCATTACATAATGGGGGTAGTTCATGTTTCGGTTAAGCATGATTATGGATATAACCAGCAATAATACAAACAAAAAGAGATGAAACTGATTTTTAAGAAACTGGAACAGGTTGGACATTATTTTGCTTGTTTTATTTCAAGGATGCAAAAATACAAGAAAATTTTCGATTAAAAAAATAAAGGGCGGATAGATTTGAAAATCTCCGCTCTCTATTCTTTCCGAATTTCGGGCTACTATGCCGTTGCCGGTCATAGGTTTGTAGTAATTGCAACCTGTTTTTTACAGCTGATACATAGGATAATTCCATTTCGGCAGTTTCAGCCCCTTTTTGATGTCAAAGTCGTCTATCATCCCGCCCGGATAATAACGCCATTTCAAGCCGGAAGGCTCTTGAGCGGTCATCTCAATTTCCATACTGCTAATGTTTAGTTTGGCGTACACCATATTCCACCCTTTTTTCAGCTGAACGTTATACTTCACAGTCATACCGTACATATCGGAACTGGTCACGGAACCTGTGAGGCTCACATCTCCGTTTGCATACATATACTGCCCCTGGCCAACAAGCAGGGTTGCCGAACTGTAGATAAAGTTACCTACCTGTTCTCCAGACTTGTAAGCCATTATGGCTGTGCCGCTTGTTGTCTTTACACTGGGATTGCTTATCGTTATTCCATCGAGTTCTGCACCCAGACTTACTGCACCCAGCTCGCTGAGGTAGGCGTTGCTGACTGTTGCCGGCAGCTTCAGCGTAAATCCGCCGTTGCGATAGGCAGCGCTTGCTATTGTGGAAACCAGTTCTATATCACCAGTTTCTCCCTCATACTTGTAGATTAGCATTTTTACGCTGTCAATCTGCGTGTTGTAGCTGCTGCCATTCTCTACCTGTGCGGTAACAGTGTAAGTTGCAACTGTGCCGCCGCCTGAGTTTTCTTCATCGTCTTTTTTACAGGAGCTAGCCAGTGCTGCAACCATAAGCAGGCAAACGAACGCCTTTGTTGAAATTTCAAAAAATCTTTTCATCATATCAGATATTAAATATTAAAAATGTAGTTTACGTAATAATAGTATTGCATGATTTCTCTCCAGTGGTCTTTCACCCCTTTTGTGTTTTTCCAGCGCAGGGTAAAATAGAACTTTTGGCTGCGTTCGCTGCCGTTCGGGAAGCTTGCTCCGGTTTATAGTGCAACTCCTGATGCCGTTTGGGAACATCGGAAAGACCATGATTCCATCCTGTGAGATAACAGTGGCTGACATTAGCGTTTTGATCTTATTTTGAATAATAAAAGTTATCGGGTGCAAAAATACAAAAAAAATTGAATTATAAATTTTGAATAATATCAGTAAAAAATAGGGATGATTATTCGCAATTGCATTTTTGCCGCGTTCTTGTATATTGGGGGGCGCTTGCCAATAGTGCATCTGAGTTAGAGTAAATGGAAGATGCCTATAGCCCCTCGTAGCCCCTCCTGCCGTTTTGATGGCATTATAGGATTAGATTACAGTGCGGCGCGAATGCGTACCAATTTTTCCAGCAATGGCTTCAGTTCGTTAAGAGGAAGCATGTTGGCGCCATCGGAAAGGGCTTCTGCCGGATTGGGATGTGTTTCGATAAAAAGCCCGTCAAAGCCCACTGCGATGCCTGCTTTGGCAATCGTTTCGATGAGATCGGGCCGGCCGCCGGTTACCCCTTGCAGTTGATTGGGCTGCTGCAACGAGTGGGTGCAGTCGAGCACCACAGGGCAGTGGTTTTGCTGTAGAGCTTTTATGCCTCTGAAATCGACCACCAGGTCCTGATAGCCGAAGGTAGTGCCTCGCTCTGTAATCAACACCTGCTCGTTGCCGGCTTCGCGTACTTTGTTGACGGCAAAGCTCATGGCTTCGGGCGACAGGAACTGTCCCTTTTTAATATTGATTATCTTGCCGGTTTTACCCGCTGCAAGCAGCAAATCGGTTTGGCGGCACAAAAAGGCTGGAATTTGCAGTACATCAGCTACCTGTGCAGCTATTTCAGCCTCCTGCTCCGTGTGAATATCGGTAACGATGGGCACTTCGCAGGTGGCGCGCACCTTGCGCAGCACCTCCAGCGCTTCCTCCATTCCAATGCCGGTAAAGGAGTGGAGCGATGAGCGGTTAGCTTTCCGGTAGGAGGCTTTAAAATGAAACGGTATTTCCAGCGCCTTGCAAATGTCGGATACTGTGCGGGCGACGTACATGGTTAGCTCTTCATTTTCGACCACACAGGGCCCTGCAATTAGAAAAAAATTACTCTTTCCCATTCTTTTAGTATTATTTTTTATTGGTTGTTTTCTCAATTCCTACTACATACAGATCGGAAGAGCACAC
>JAISAD010000026.1 GCA_031266895.1 Bacteroidales bacterium | reverse complement strand
CCAATCCGGCAACCCATATTGTTACTGTAGAATTGCCCGTTGATATATGGCAAGCCGATCTGCAACTTTTTGATATACAGGGAAGACTAATAAAGCAGGAAACAATTCATCATAAATCGGTTCTGGATGTGTCAGGGCTGCACCCCGGTCTCTACCTCTATAAAGCAGTTACGGGAAAACATAACTATAACGGAAAATTGTTGATAACAAGACAGTAACAGGATGCAAACTCTTATACAAAAAATCTCTACTCTATTAGTGAATGCCCCTTACCAGAATACAGGGCTGTTGGGTGGGTTAAGCGGTGAAACGCTGTTTTTTTTCGAAAGCGCTGCTTTTTCCCCTGAAAACAAAAGTATTGCAGAATATAAATTAGAACTTTTGTCACAAAAACTGCAAGAGGATGAATTTGCTATGACTTACTGTACGGGCTTAGCCGGAGTGGGATGGCTTTTTGAATACTTAAATCGTAAAGATTTTATTAAGGGAGATACCAACGAGTTGCTATCGGAATTTGATGAAGTTTTACCCATTGCACTTAAACGTTTTATGAGGTATCATAATCATGATTTTCTACATGGTGGCACAGGCGTGGCTATCTATTTCTTGCAAAGGAGTAAGAAAAAGCCTGAATTATTGTCTGTATTGAACAGTTTTATTGCTGATTTGCACACAATAGCCGAAACCATGCCTGACGGAACAACGGCATGGCGATCGGTAATCAATTGGGAAACAGGGAAGATGGGCTATAATTTAGCTCTTTCACATGGCATGTCGGCCACCATTTGGCTATTAACACAATTATCTGAGATAAAGGCGCTTAATCAGTTTTTAATACAACAACTGCTTTATAACAGTATTGAGTTTCTATTACATCAGGAATTGAATAGAGCACATTATAACTGCTGTTTTCCTTCTACTCGATTGATTGACAATGATGAAGTACAACAAAGTCGCTTGGGATGGTGTTACGGCGATTTGGGCAATGCCACAACATTGTATCAGGCAGGAAAAATTGTAAACCGACAAGACTGGATAGATAAAGCTTTGGAAGTGTTAAGTTATGCAGCTGTAAAGAGACGTAATTTAACTCAAAATATGGTTCATGATGCCGGTATATGTCATGGCACAGCGGGCATTGGGCATATTTTTTATCGCATGTGGTGGAATACCCGCCTGCCGGAGTTTAAAAAGGCTGCCGACTATTGGTTTGAGCAAACTCTGAAAATGGCCAGGTTTGAAGATGGATTGGCGGGGTTCAAAGCATTTCATTTTAAAAACGGTTGGGAAAATGAATATGGCCTTTTAGAAGGCGTCGCAGGTATCGGATTAGCTTTGCTTACATACTATTATGAGGTGGAGCCAACTTGGGATGAATGTTTATTGTTGAGTTGAAATTGAACAGAGAAAAATTGAAAATGATTAATTACAACCCCTTTAGAAAATATGTATTGAGAACTCCGGCTATGGCTGTACACGAAAGTGTAAAAAAGAAGTCTGAACAGGAAATTTTGGAGGCTTTTTTGGATGACAGCTATTTTTTGGAATCAATTTTTATGGCATCATCGGTACTTTATGAGGAATTAATGCGCTATCGGGCAGGAAAATTACCTCAAAAAGAGGAAAAGCACCTTACATTGTCGCTGCTTAAATATGCTACCCGTATGATGTGGCGCTGTACGCCTTTTGGCCTCTTTTCGGGCTGCTCGGTAGGGCAATTGGGTGATCAAACTGATATTGTTTTACCCGTTCCACAGGAGTATAATCGTTATATCAGATTGGATATGAACTATTTATGCGCCCTTATTCAACATATAGAAAAACAGGAAACGATAAGAGCACTCTTAAAATATTTTCCTAATAATTCGTGCTATCCTGTTAGCAATCAATTGCGTTACGTAGAATATCATTACCGGAATGCTAATCGCAAGCATAATTTGGTTTTGGTGGACAACAGTGCGTATTTGCAAAAGTTGTTAGAGAGTGCTAACAAGACAGGAGGTAAAACTATTAAAGAGTTGGCGGAATGTATTAAAGATGAAGAAATTAGCCTTGAAGAAGCATCTGAATTTATAGTGGAGCTAATTGATAATCAGCTGCTGATTAGTGAGTTAGAGCCTTCTGTAACCGGAAAAGATGTGTTGGATAAGTTTATCGAACAATTACAGATTATAGATAACACATTGCCTGTAGTTCAACAGCTTGTTGATATTCAATCGTTTTTAAAAGAGATCAATAGCTCACCAATTGGTAGCACTTTGGCGTTGTACGAACAGATTATTGACATTATAAAATCCATCGGGGTGAAATTTGAAGCTAAATATCTGTTTCAAACCGATATGATAAAAGTGCCGGTCAAAGCAACATTGCCCGAAACTGTTCCTGCTGCGGTTTGGGAAGCCGTTACTTTTCTCAATAAACTTACGCTATTTTACGGAAATCCTAATTTAAACGATTTTAAAACAGCGTTCTATAATCGTTATGAATCAATGGAAATGCCATTACTGCAAGTGTTGGACAATGAAATGGGCATTGGCTATCCTGTTAATCGGCAAGGCGATGTGGCTCCATTGCTGGAAAAATATGTGTTGCCCAATCCTGATATGGGTCAAAATCAGTCTGTCAACTGGTCGCCGGTACAGGCGGTACTGCATCAAAAATATTTGGAAGCCTATGCGCAAAAACAGTATGAAATCAAACTTTCGGAAACTGATTTTAAGCTACAAGAGGCACAATGGAACGATGTGCCGAATACCCTGGCCGCGATGTGCCGTATTTTTATAGATAAGGAACAAAATCCACTCATTTATCTCTCTTCGTGTGGCGGCTCTGGAGCAGGCAACCTGTTGGCACGCTTTGCCCATGCCGACCCTGATATGGAAGATTTCGTGCAACAAATTACACAAAAGGAGACTGAATTACAGGAAGATGCTATTCTTGCCGAGATTGTTCACTTGCCCGAATCGCGTATTGGCAATATCCTGTTTCGTCCTGTAATCCGGCCTTACGAAATCCCTTATTTGGCCAAATCGGCAGTGGATTTCGCGCATCAAATTCCTCTTTCAGACTTGTTTGTGTCGTTAAAAAATAATCGTATCCTGTTACGATCCAAACGATTAAACAAAAATATTATTCCCCGACTGACTACGGCACACAATTTCAGCATGAATGCTATGCCTGTGTACCGGTTTTTGTGCGATTTGCAAACAGCACAACAGCGTGCTGCCTTTGGCCTTAAGTGGAGCAACCTTACAGATAGCTATGCCTTTTTGCCACGCGTATCTTATAAGAATGTTATTTTGTCGCTGGCGCGGTGGACGATAAAAACAGATGAATTAAAAAAGATGTTTGAAAATGAGGCCATGGTAAAAACGGAACATGCCCCATCTCTACTTCAAAAATGGCGCTCAGAAACTCTAATGCCTCGTTATGTGGTATTGCCAGACGGCGATAATGAACTGTTTGTAGATATGGATAATTTATGGAGTATCACATTATTATTGGACGTGGTAAAAAAACGTCCCCAATTTTATTTAGAAGAATTTCCACATAATATGGATAATCTATTAGTATCTGATATACAAGGAAATAAATATGTCAATGAATGTATTTTCGGATTTTATAAAACCATACAGTCATGAATATTCCCCGCAAATTTTGTCTCGGCTCGCAGTGGCTCTATCTTAAACTATATACAGGTTTCAAAACAGCAGATCAATTATTGAAAGAGATAATCTTGCCGACAACCCAACAGTTCAAACAAAGAAATCTGATTGCATATTGGTTTTTTATTCGCTATACTGACCCCGATTTCCACTTACGGATACGAATGAATCTTATTGATATACAAAATATTGGCATTATTATCACTCAACTTCATCAACAATTACGGCCTTACTGCGAAACCGATCTGGTATGGAAAATACAATACGATACCTATAATCGTGAAATAGAACGTTATGGAGCTAACACCATGGAAATATCCGAACAGATTTTCGGCCTTGACAGTGAAGCTATCGCGCAAATTTTAACTCAACTAACCGATGAAAACAGTGAAACTCAACGCTGGCTGATTGGCTTGCGGTTAATAGATGCCCTTTTACAGGATTTTCGTTACGATTTGGAAGCTAAACAGGCTTTAATGAAACAATTACAGGAAAGTTTTGGTAAGGAATTTAACATTACGGATGCTTTTCGCCGACAGTTTGGACAGCAATATAGAACAAATCGGACTGCTGTAGAGCAGGTTTTAACCATGTCCAATAATCCTGAAAATGCAGAAAGCCATCTGTTGAGCGCTGTATTACAAAAATCTGAAAATTTACAGCCTTTAATAAATGCTATTTTTCAATACCAGACTGAAAACAGGCTGCAAATTCCGCTTAATGATTTGCTGTGCAGCTATATCCACATGATGCTCAATCGTCTGTTTCGTACTCAGCAACGCAAGCACGAATTGGTTACTTATGACTATCTATTTCGCTATTACGATGCTTTGGTGAAACGGAAAAATTATCATGAAAAATTGGGACAAGGTGCAAATTAAAAAAAAATGTATTTTTGCCCTTTAATTAAAAAACACTTTTTTTATGAAAATAGCTATAGTTGGAACGGGATATGTAGGCTTGGTTACAGCCACTTGTTTAGCCGAAGTAGGCTTGGATTTAATATGCGTGGATATTGACCAAAAAAAAATTGATAACCTGAAACAAGGCTTTTCACCCATTTATGAACCGGGATTGGAAGATATGCTGCAGCGCAACATTGAGAAAAAACGGCTCACATTTACCACTTCGCTGGCCTCTGTGATGCCCGATGTGGATGTGGTTTTCTCTGCCGTTGGCACACCTCCCGACGAAGATGGTAGTGCCGACCTGCAGTATGTATTGGATGTAGCCCGCACCGTAGGCCAAAATATGAGCAAGTATGCCTTGGTGATAACCAAAAGTACTGTGCCGGTAGGAACAGCCAAGCTGGTGAGTGCAGCTATTCAAGAAGAACTGGATAAGAGAGGAGTAAATATTCCCTTTGATGTGGCTTCCAATCCTGAGTTTTTGAAAGAGGGAGATGCCATTAACGACTTTATGAAGCCCGACAGGATTGTGTGCGGCATTAATTCGCAGAAAGCACAAGACATTCTGCAAAAAATCTATAATCCTTTTGTACTCAATGGCCATCCGGTAATTTTTACTGACATTGCTTCAGCCGAAATGATAAAATATGCTGCCAACTCCATGCTGGCCACACGCATCAGTTTTATGAATGATATGGCTAATCTGTGCGAAATTGTGGGTGCCGATATTAATATGGTGCGACATGGCATTGGCAGTGATTCGCGTATCGGTACTAAATTTTTGTATGCCGGTGCAGGTTATGGAGGTTCATGTTTCCCGAAAGATGTGAAAGCGCTTATAAAAACCGCCGATAATAATGGCTATTCGTTAGAGGTGCTGAAAGCGGTAGAACGGGTAAATGATAAGCAAAAGACGATTTTATTTGATAAACTGTGTCAATATTACCAAAATAATTTGGCCGGAAAACGAATTGCCCTGTTGGGTTTAGCCTTTAAACCCAATACTGACGATATGCGGGAGGCACCGTCCTTAATGTTAATAAACAAAATGTTAGAAGCTAAATGTGAAATATTGGCTTATGATCCCGTAGCTATGGAAGAGTCGAACCGTCGCATCGGCAATTGCGTTACCTATTGCAACAACCTTTACGAAACATTGCAGGATGCTGATGCAATGCTGCTCGTTACCGAATGGACGGAATTTCGCATCTTGGACCTTTGTAAAGTAAAAGAATTGATGCGTAAACCGGTGATTTTCGACGGCCGTAATATCTACGACAGTGAAGAAATGAAACGGTATGGCATTGACTATTTTTGCATTGGCAGGAAACCTGAATATACAGGCAATTATTAATTTAAGTCCAATAATTTTTGTGTTTTTGCTGAATTAAAAATTTTCAATGAAACGAAAAATGATAGCGAGCATTATTATCACAGTTTTGCTTTTAGTTGCAGGAGGGTTTGCTTATACCCATCTTCCAAAATTCGGCAGTACACCTAAAGGCGAAAGGTTAAAAAGGATACACAATTCGCCAAATTACAGAGATGGACGTTTTCAGAATATAAATTCTACTCCGCAAATAACAGAGAATACATGGAATGCAATTTTTCAGTCTTCGTCAAAGCAGCGAAAACCGAAAAATAAAATACCAGCCGTAAAAACCGAACTCACCGAACTGAATCCGCAGGAAAATCTGCTTGTCTGGTTTGGTCATTCATCCTGTTATTTTCAAGTTGGAGGAAAACGTTTTCTGGTTGACCCTGTTTTAAGCAGGGCAGCCTCTCCCGTTCCGTTTGTCAACACGGCATTTGCAGGAACCGATCTGTATAATCCCTCAGATATTCCTGATATTGATTATCTTATAATTACGCACGACCATTGGGATCATCTGGATTATCCTACTGTGAAAGAATTGAAACCGCGAATCGGAAAAGTGATTTGTCCGATAGGTGTTGGCGAACATTTTGCACGATGGAATTTCGACGAATCAAGTATTATTGAAATGGACTGGGAAGATACGGCAGCGCTTGATTCCGGGTTTGAAATATACTGTTTTCCTGCACGTCATTTTTCGGGACGGGGATTCAAGCCAAGACAGTCGCTTTGGGCATCATTTCTGTTAAAAGCCGGCACATTTACCATTTTTATGGGTGGTGACGGCGGTTACGACACGCATTTTGCAAGCATCGGCAACCGTTTTGGGTCAATAGACCTTGCACTGCTCGAAAACGGACAGTACAACAAAGCCTGGAAATACATCCACATGATGCCGGAAGAAACTTTGCAGGCGGGCAGGGATTTGAACGCTAAAAATGTGATTCCGATACACAACTCCAAATTTGCCCTGAGCCGTCACAGTTGGGACGAACCCATGCAACGCATCACCGCCGCCAATATGAAACATCCCAATCCATTACGGCTACTAACGCCCAGCATAGGCGAAATCGTTTTCCTGAACGATACCACGCAGAAATTCGGTCAATGGTGGCAGGAAACGGAGTAATGAAAAATGCGTTTAATCGCTATAACATCGAGGATAAAAATTAATCAAAAATCATTCATGTTCTCTGAATGCCGATTTTTTTGTATTTTTGCGTCTTTAAAAATTTAATCATATTTCAAATAAACAAATAGCTTTATATTATGAATAATGCAAATTTTGAATTTAGAGAACCGAAAAATGAACCCGTTTATTCGTATGCTCCGGGAAGTCCCGAAAGAAAACTGTTGCAGGAAGAGTTAAAGTGTCAGTATAACACTACTGTTGAAATTCCCTGTATTATCGGTGGAAAAATGGTAAAAACCGGCAATTTGGGCAAGGTGGTAATGCCAACCGAGCACAAACATGTGTTGGCTACCTATCACAAAGTAGGCGCCGAAGAGGTGAGAATGGCTATAAAAGCCGCTATGGAAGCTAAAAAACAGTGGGAAAATACTCCCTGGATTGAGCGCTGTTCAATCATGATGAAGATTGCTGAACTGCTATCAAAGAAGTATCGCTATAAAATAAGCGCTGCTACCATGTTGGGACAAGGCAAGAATCCATTCCAGGCTGAAATTGACTGTCCGTGTGAAGCCATTGATTTTCTGCGGTTTAACTCATATTTTGCCTCCAAAATCTACTCTCAGCAGCCGATGTCTGACAGTACTACGATTAACCGCATGGAATATCGTCCGCTGGAAGGTTTTGTATATGCCATTTCACCGTTTAACTTTACGGCTATTGCTTGTAATTTAAGCATTTCGCCTGTGGTAATGGGTAACGTAACTCTTTGGAAACCGGCCACTACAGCCATTCTTTCCAACTATTACCTTATGGAAATTTACAAAGAGGCAGGGCTGCCCGATGGCGTAATCAATTTCCTGCCCGGCAGCGGATCGGTAATCAGCAACGAGGTGTTTGCTTCGCCCGATTTTGCCGGAGTACACTTTACCGGAAGCACTGGCGTATTTAACAACTTTTGGAACACTATCGGCCAAAATATTGCCAAATACAAAACCTATCCTAAAATTGTGGGTGAAACCGGCGGCAAAGATTTTATTTTTGCCCATAAAAGTGCTGATCCCAGAGAGTTAGCCGTGGCTATACTGCGCGGTTCTTTTGAATATCAAGGACAAAAATGTTCAGCTGCATCCAGAACTTACATGCCTAAATCACTCTGGACAGAGACACTGAATCATATCAGGGAAATGATGAAAACGGTGAAAATGGGCGATGTGCGCAATTTTTCCAATTTTGTCAATGCGGTAATTGACGAGAATTCATTTGACAATATTGCAGGCTATATCAATAGAGCTAAAACGTCGAAAGATGCGGAAATCGTATTAGGTGGTGGCTATGATAAATCAATAGGCTATTTTGTAGAACCAACTATTATTGAGGCTAAAACGCCCGATTATGAGTCAATGCAAGAAGAAATCTTTGGACCGGTAATGACCGTTTATGTTTACGAAGATGAAAAATATGCCGAAACGCTGAAATTATGCGACGAGACTTCGCCTTATGCGCTCACCGGATCTATCTTTGCTCGCTGTCGCTATGCACTCAACGAAGCATTTGATGCGCTACGCTATTCAGCCGGCAATTTCTATATTAATGACAAACCGACCGGCGCGGTTGTGGGTAATCAGCCGTTTGGCGGAGCGCGCGCATCGGGCACTAACGATAAGGCGGGCAGTTCGCTCAACCTCTATCGCTGGATTAGCACCCGCGCTATTAAAGAGACCTTATTACCTCCTACGGAATATGGGTATCCCTTTTTAGGAGAATAGTAAATTTTCATGTTTTTATATATTTTAATTGTTGATTGGCCGCCCTTTATGGGGCGGTTTTTTATATAGTCAAAAAAATTATCTATCTTTGCATTTCAATTTAAAAAAGTGATAAATATGATACAAAAAACAGCACTATACGCAGTTATTGGTTTGTTAGTTACGACAATATCATGCCGGAACGGAACCCAGGACAGTAATATTAAAAATAATCCTAAAACTACACTTGTCGCTCCCAATTTTAATGCCGATTCGGCCTTTGCCTTTGTGAGAGCACAAACCGGCTTTGGACCACGCGTTCCTAACAGTGAAGCACATCGCAAGTGTGGAGATTACTTGCTTGAACAATTGAAACATTTTTGCGATACGGTGTTTGCCCAGCCTTTTGACGTTAAAACCTATGATGGCAAACTGCAACATGCCTGCAACTTTATAGGCTCTTTCAATCCCGAGCAAAAAAAGCGCATTATTTTGGCCGCACATTGGGACAGTCGGCCGATGGCTGACCAGGACAGTGATCCCAATCGCCGGCAAATTCCCATTGATGGCGCTAATGACGGTGCAAGCGGCGTAGGCGTTCTGCTGGAAGTAGCTC
>JAISAD010000019.1 GCA_031266895.1 Bacteroidales bacterium | reverse complement strand
ATGTGCTTATGGCTACGCTGGACAGTGTGAACAAAAAATTTGGGCGAGGGGTTTTACGCTTTGCTGCGGAGGGCAAAAAAGATGCAGCATGGCATACCAAGCATGACAGACGGTCACCCCGCTGGACAACGGTGTGGGAAGAGATACCGAAGGTAATTGGGTGATTGGTGTATTGAATATAGTTATGTTTAAGATTTTATCGCTCAAACGATGAAATACAACGTACATGGGATTATTACGAAAAGAAACAACGCAAAATAAAAAAATGTTATGGCCGGAGTTAAATATAACTCAAAATCGAACCAACACACGTCAATGAGTTCTTTTTTGTCTTTTTTTATTATACTCCATCCACAATTTATTATTGTAGCAGCGAGCATACAAAAAAAGGAAAACACAGAAATACAGACGACAAAAACGCTACAAATAGGTGTAAGAACGAGAAACAGCAGTATGGTAGGCAGAGTTTTTGTAAACACATTGGTAATTTTTTTACAAAGCATCATAAACCTCTCAAAAACGCGACACAAAAGATAATAATTCCAAGACACAGGACACCACTGGCGATAATGTTCAAAATACTGATTTTTCTTGCATCTTTTACAATACTTCGAAGTTCAGCATTCACTTTCCTGACCGCATTTTGAGATTCATATGCCAATGTCTTTTGGAATTCAGCAAGTTGTTCCTTAAACCTGGTTTCCTGTGCCTCAAAAACTCTATTGGCGAGATAATCGGTACGTTTTTGGTTATCTTTGTCGAGGGATTCACTCCGTTCACTGATTTCGTTTTCAATCCTGAACCCGATAGATTCAACATGTTCGCTGAATGTTTGCATGATCTTGGCAATCATTGATTCTAAATACTTGCCGGAGGCTTCCACCATTGTTGGAATTACCATTAAGGGATCAGTACGGTTGAAACTAACTCGGTGTTTTTTATGCACAGTATTTTCGACGTATGAAAGAAAGTCTTCTTCATTTTCAGACATGAGTACACCTAAAATTTTAGCGGCTAAAATTATTGTCCAACTTCGCGTTAGCCTTGATATCTTCCTTGTCAATACTATGCTTAACTCTATCCCGTTCCTCCGAGCGTTTGGCAGTATTGAACCGATCCAACGTCCCGACCAAATACCCAGTGATTCTGCGGGTACGTTCAAATCCCTTGCCTACTCCAACTAATTTTTCTTCATCTTCGCTCATTATCGTTTCCTTTCCTCACAGCGGATAACGCTAATGCGGCATCCGCTGGAGAGTGTTTAAAAAATCAGTCAAAAACCTGAGATTCCCGTATCGCAACGAAAATTTCCCTTTGCATTTGGGTCAGCCGTTGCAATGTTGCGAGCGACAGTCCATGGACAGAATACTTTTCTTCTTCGTCCTCACCACTGCCTGGGTCTTGGACAGAGCGAGTATCCAAGGTGAGCGCCTCGGTAAAGGTCATATTTTGAGTCAAAATAGATTTGAGATCTTCACCGTGCAAATCCGGAGGGAAGGCCGGAATTTTAATGATGGCCTCAATTTTGGATTTCAGTTTCAGAAATTCTTCAAATTGTTCAAATTGCTGGCCGTTGCGCTCGATTGGACCCAAAAATGGGTTAAGCCATATGGCGAAACGAGTATTTTGATCTTGAAATTGATTAATTATCTGAACCATACCATTGACCGTGTGAATCATCCCTTCACTGCCGGTGACCGGGATGTGCATATAAACCTGTCTGCCATGGTCATGGAGATATCGGATCATATCCATTCTGGACATATAGTCCAAAATGGCAATGAAGGAGGTTGCCCCGACATCAACTACGGCATCTTCACTGGCCTGCAGTAACAAGTTAAGCATGGCGTCCCAGGATTTCGGGTGAATTTTATTACCATCCAGGACGTTTATTTCATGAACGTCAAGTGACTTATATGCGGCAAATGATCTGTTGACGGGATCGGCATCAAGGCACAGCGGATATCTGTCTTGATTTACAAGATACTGAGCCATAAATGCCGCGTCAGTGGTTTTTCCGCAACCGCCTTTACCCTGAATTGAAAAATGAATTTTAATCATAACTTCCTCGTAGTTAATTTTTGTGGGGATCCCAGACAAATGGTTTCGGGATACCACCGCCTGTACCCTTAAATTGTGTCAACTTTTTGCTTTCCTTAACTTTCTCACGTGGCGGGGTAATAAACTGTTCAATAAGCGCCTCGTCGGCAGTTAACGGTCTTTTGGCTGTTGTTTCCTCCTGTTTTTTTTCTGGCGTCAAAACCTGTTTTACATGCGATTCTTTTGGTTTTCTGGGGAGTAAATCGTTTTTGACCACTTGCTCCCATGCCACGCGAAAAGCACTATAACATCCCGAAAAAATATTATTTTTTGACGCTGCGAACCAGATTTGATGCAAGGAAAGACCCGCATCAAGGCTTTCTTCAATTTCGTCCCTGAGAGCGATGACAGGGGGGAGTGCTCTAATGCGTTCACCATTTTTTGCCGCCTCTTCCAGCGCAATTTCAACAAGCCTTTTTCTCATTAATGTCTTCACGTGGCAGGGTAATGAACTGTTCTATAAGAGCCTCGTCGGCAGTCAATGGACTTTTGGTTGCCGCTTCTTCCTGTTTTTTCTCTGGCGTCAAATCCTGTTTTTCCGGTTTTTCTTTTGGTTTTCTAGGGAACAAATCATTTTTGACCACTTGATTCCAGGCAGAGTGAAAAGAATTGTAACAGCCTGAAAACATTTTATTTTCACATGCTGTGAGCCAAATTTGGCGCAAAGTAAGACCCGCATCAAGGCATTCTTCAATTTCGGATCTGAGAGCAATGACAGTTGGGAGTGCTCGTAATCGAGCACCATTTTTTGCCGCAACTTCCAGAGCTAATTCAACAAATTTTTTTCTTTTTACATTAATCATCATAAATATCTATATAAATTGTTAGTAGAAAAATCATAATATATTTTATCAATATATAGCGTAAAATATCATGACATAACAGCAAAAGCCACAAAAAAATTATAAAAAATATGAAATGGCACGAGATGGCATTGACAGCTATATTTTAATTTAATATAACAGCAAAAAATTCCAAATCGCATTGCCTGCTAAAAAATGACGTCAAAAAAGTCCAAAAAATTTGTATTTAGACTGGCAGGATGGGTAATTGGGGGACCCAATTACACACGTCTTATTCGCGCAAAGCGCTCAACGACTATCCTGCCCTTCAAACGCCAGGGTGCTACGGATCGGCTACCGCCTGAAAAAATACATATGAGAGCCGACGGTGCGAAGGAATCATGAAGCAAAATAGGAAAGAGAAAACAGAAAAATATCACGACAATTCCATCAAGGTATGGGTATTGCCGAAACAAAAAGCTGCAATCAAGGGACAAGCAGCGAAGGCCGGACTATCCGTGGCCGAATATTTACGCAAAGTAGGTATGGGGTATCCGATCAAATCGGTAGTGGATCGTGAGCAGATAGCTGAACTATCCAAATGCAGGGCCGATTTGGGGAGATTGGGCGGTCTTTTGAAGCTCTGGCTTTCGCCGGATGGTGTTTCAATCCACAGCCAGCTCCATCCGCCGACTGACTCCGTCTCGGCGGATAGGAACCGAGTGGATTGCCCCCTCCCTGAAGGAAGGGGCTACTGGGAAGGTATGCCCGGCTTTGCCG
>JAISAD010000183.1 GCA_031266895.1 Bacteroidales bacterium | reverse complement strand
TAGGATTTTCGTTGACAAAGTCAGCAATGGTTTCCAAAACTTCTTTTGCCGCTTGAATGTACAATGGTTGAGCTGGATTTTTTACCTCTAAATCCGCAACTAATTTTTTCAGATCCATAACTTTAATTATTTAATTTTGGTTATTAAGTTAAGTGAATTTTTTCGACTGCAAAAGTAGGACTATTTTTTTAATAATGCACCGTTTTAGCGTAGATTTTCCCTGTTTTTATTCGATTTTATTCCTTTCCCTGATCTTTAATTCTTAGTTTGCTATGTATCAATTCAATAGCATCCAAATTCTTAGGAGATACAATGTCAATCCAGCTGCTTTCAATGGGATACACGCGTTGCTGTTGCACGGCATTTAATTTGGTGTAGGGATCGGTATGTATAAAGGCCTCGTAATCTTCCTTGCGAATGAAAATAAGATCGGGCTGTTGGGCGAAAAGGTATTCGCGACTGATGTTCCAGTTCGTAAGATTATGTCCTACATTGATAGCACCGGCCAGCGTAATAATTTCATCAATATGAGATTCTTTTGGTGCTGTGTAATCTCCTGAACTGCCAAAACCTGCCACGTAATAAACCTTTTTTGTAGCCGTTTGTGTGTTTGTAAGCTGCTCCAATCGCGAACGCATTACAGCAATTTCGTGTTGGGCGAGCGAATCGCAGTTGAGCAGTCTGCCTAAAATTGACAAGGCATTAAACAAACCATTAATGTGTCTTTCTTCCTTGATAGCCATCACCTTAAGTCCTACTTTTTCCATATTGTCCACGTCATTTTTGGAGACAATAGAGCCAATGAGCACCAAATCGGGATTGAGCACTAGCAACGATTCTATATTGAGGTTGTACAATCCTCCAATTCTCTTGACATGAGCTAATTGCTGCTCTTTAGGACAAAAGTCGGTTATCCCAATCAAACGCTGTTCCTGATGTAATAATAACAGCATTTCCGTAATGGAAGGAGATATGGAAATGATAGCTTGCGGCTCGCGGTCTAATTTGACGGGTCGATTGTAAGAATCGGAAATTTCAAAATAATAAGATGCTTTTTCCGATACATCATTTTGATTTACAGAATTGTGTGCTTGATGACATGAGGAGGCTATTATCCCCCAAAACAGTAACAGGAGAAATGATATTGTTCTCATTTCAGCAATTTGGCATTGTAAGTGCGTAAAGTATCCAATACGTTAGTCTTTACGTGAATAAAATCGGTTACTCCAACCACTTTCAACGCCTCCATGCTTTCGACAGGATTGCCGGCAATTATTACGATCATATTGGGATTTATCGCCTTAATTTGCTGTGCTACAGCCATACCCAGTGTAGCATATTCTTCATCGGAACTGCAAACGGCTATTATGGCGGCTTTGGCATCAAGAGCATCCTTAACACCTTCTTCTACCGTGTTATAGCCGGAGGTTTCTATAATTTCGTAGCCGGCACAGCCGAAAAAGTTGGTAACAAAACCTGCCCGCGCTTGACGCATGGCCAAATTGCCGATTTTAAGTAAGAATACTTTCGGGCGGTCATGCTGTTGCGCATAGCGTTCGGTAGCCACGCGCACTGCCTCAAAAGCATAGGCTCCCCGATAGGATTTCAAGTTTTGGCTATCATTATTTTCCTCTGTTTCAATCTTATCCAACATTGTTTCGGTAAGATTGGGGTACTGGTTTGTCCCCAATAAAATATATTTTCGAGTGGCAATGTCCATATCTCGCTGCTGGCAACTTTTTTCGATGTCGGCTTTCACAGTACCTTTGTTTATGGCAGCTATCATGCCTCCCTCATTTTCCACATTTTGGAACAGTTTCCAGGCATGTTCCACCAGGGAATCTGTCAGATTTTCGATGTAATATGATCCGGCGGCAGGATCGGCAACTTTATCAAAATAGGATTCCTCTTTCAAAATTACCTGCACATTGCGACTAATGCGGCACGAAAAATCATTATCGGTTTTATATGCCAAGTCAAAAGGTTTTAATGCTATAGAATCGGCTCCGCCAATAGCGGCAGCCATTCCTTCGGTGGTGCTGCGCAACATGTTGACGTAGGGGTCGTAAAGGGTTTTATTCCAAGAGGAGGCTACCGAATTGATATGAAGTTTACCGGCGCAGGGACAATTCGGCTGATAGGCTTCCACAAGGGTAGCCCATAGCAGGCGCACGGCACGCAACTTGGCTATTTCCATAAAGTAATTGGAACCAACCGAAAGAGTCATGCTCATTTTAGAGGCGGCGATGTCAATGGCGAGGCCATTTTCCGTTAAAAAGGTAAGATATTCGCGACCGACAGCTAATGCATAACCCAATTCCTGTACAATGGTAGCGCCGGCATTATGCATAATTAAACCGTTTATATTAAACGTTTTAAATTGCGTCATGGCTTGTGTGAGCTGCACCAGTTGCACAGTTTGCTGCATATCTTCGTTTTGCGAACGGAAAAATTTTCCGTTTTTAAGATAAGACATCACAGGGTCAAAATTGATACCCCCGGTTATTTTGGCCTTATCATATCCTTTGGTTTCTACATGTTGAGTAATCCACCCTGCCAAAGCGGGATAGTCTGGGGCGTGGCTAAATTGCACGCCATATTTTTCTAAGTCAATATTGCACAATAATTTATTTATGGATTCGATGCTGTTGATATCCTTGGCGTTGAATGCCACAACTGTAGCGCCTTTAGCAAGAGCATCCGTAGCGATGCGATTTGCCTCTTCGGGCTGTGTTACGTTGATCTCCTGTACAATTTGCCACTGATTATACGCTTTACGGACGCCACGCGTGTAGGGAAATTCGTTGGGCAATGTGTTCAAATAATCCAAATTTTGAAGATTTTCAGCACGATAATAGGGGAGTACATCAAAACCCTCAATAGTGTGCCAAACCAACTTTCGATTATAGTCTGCTCCTTTTAAGTCCTTGTTAATCAATTCTTCCCAAGCTTCCGTGGATACAGCGGAAAATTCGCTAAATAGTTTTTCCTGACTCATGCGCTTAATTTAATTTTCAGAGTGCAAAATTACATGATTTTTTTGGATTACGCTATTGCGGTTTTTAAAAAGGAAAAGCATCAGCTTTGAGTTGTAAATTCATTTTCATCTTTTATTTTGAATTTTCTCTGTCTTGTTTTTTTTTGTATTTTTGCAAATTAGTTTTTTATATGCAAAAAAGTTCAATTCATATTGTAAAAGAACAAATTTCTAAGTCTAAAAAGATTGTTATCATTTCGCATTACAATCCTGATGGTGATGCTGTTGGTTCCTCTTTGGCTCTTTTTCATTTTTTCAGGCATCAAGGACTTGATGCGCGTGTAATTTTACCCAATCCTTTTCCTGATTTTCTTAATTGGATGCCCGGTAGCGAATACGTATTGATTGGCTATAAACATCTTAATACGGCCAAGCGAATGCTGGAGGAGGCCGATATGCTTTTTGTGGTTGATATGAATGCCGCACACCGTAGCGGGCGCGACTTGGAGGATCCAATACGCAACAGTCCGGCTTTTAAGGTGTTGATAGATCACCATCCCAATCCCAATTTGACGTGCAATTACCAGTATTCTACCACCAAAACTACCTCTACCTGCGAGTTGGTTTATAATTTTATGGCGAAAAGATTAAAACAAAAAGCAGACATTACCCTCGAAGCGGCACGTTGCATTTATACGGGGATGATTACCGACACCGGTTCGCTGAGTTACGCCTGCAATAACCCCAACACCTATCGCATTTTGTCTCATATTGTTAAAATGGGCGTAAATGGCGAAGAGATACATCGGTTGGTTTACGACAATTACTCCGAAAGTCGTATGAAATTATTGGGTTTATCGCTGTGCAAGCGCATGAATGTGTTATCTGAATACGCCACATCCATTATTTATTTATCTTTGAAAGACTTAGCTGATTTTGGTTACCAAATGGGCGACACTGAAGGTTTTGTCAATTACGGATTATCCATGAAAACGGTTGTTTTTACTGCCTTTTTCATTCAGCGGGAAGACCGTATTCGCATTTCGTTCCGTTCTAAAGGCAGTTTTGATGTCGGTCAATTTGCTGCAAAGCATTTTGGGGGAGGCGGGCATCGTAACGCTTCGGCTGCTAACTATTACAGTTCACTCGAAGAGGCTATCGCGGAATTTAAACGCATTCTACCACAATATCAAGAAGAAATTGTTAAATTTTTGGGCAAATGAGACGGTTTTATTTTTTTGCACTGCTATTTCCTTTGCTTTGTGTTTCATGTAGTCAAAATCGAATAGACGGCGCTTTTCGGTCGGCCACGCCAAATCCGGTGCAGGAAGATGACAGACCGGAAATTGCATACAACAAAAAAAAAATAGCTCTTGAGAATGAGAGTATTAATCTTTTTATCAAACGTTATGGCTGGAAGCCTGAAATTACATCTACCGGGTTGCGCATTGAAATTTTAAGAGATGGTAACGGTGCGCTGTTGAAGGAAGGCGACAAAGTTGTCCTGAAATATGAAACCAAATTGCTGTCGGGTGAAATAGTTTACCATTGGCAAACCGACAGCGTGAAACGTTTTATTGTCAATAAGTCAGAAGAAATTGCTGGCTTGCACGAAGCGGCCAGACAACTGAAACTGGGCAGTAAGGCTCGCCTGATTATCCCCTCTTATCTGGCTTACGGACTTGCAGGAGATGGCAATCGCATTGTCGGTTGCGAACCATTGGTGATGACGGTTGAAGTGGTTGAATCGCGTGACTAAATTTCAAAAATGGCGCTTCCAATCCGTACCATAGTGCTCTTTTCGGCTATTGCAAGCAAATAATCACCGGTCATGCCCATTGATATTTCTTTAAATTGCTCATTGCTGGCAAAATAATCACTTTTCAGTTGCTGAAAAATATGGTGCAGCCAATGAAATTCATGCGATATCTGCACTTGATTATCCGTAAAGGTGGCCATGCCCATGATGCCTTGAATTTCAATGTTTTGCAAAGCTGAAAATTGAGTGTCATTCAACATCTCTATCGCTTCTTCCCAAGAGAATCCAAATTTGGCATCCTCCTGGGCAATATGAAATTGCAAAAGACACGGGATAATTCGATTGTACTTAATTGCCTGTTTATTAACCTCCTGCAATAAATTGTAGGAATCAATACTGTGAATTAAAGCCACAAAGGGGGCAATATATTTAATTTTATTGCTTTGCAAATGACCGATAAAATGCCATTCAATATCGTGGGGCAGTGCCTCCCGTTTTAATTTCAGTTCTTGTGCCTTATTTTCGCCAAAGCAACGCTGTCCTGCTTGATACAGTGCCGTAATATCTTCAATGGATTTCATTTTGGAAACGGCAACCAGTTTTACAGCAGAAGGCAGTGTCTCTTTAATTTGATTGTAGTGTTCTAAGTTTATCATTATTAGTAAAGGTAAGGAAAAACACATTTCAAATTACGCTTATTCATTTCTGAGCCAAACTCTTGAACATAGCGGCGATGTATTGAAACGGCACGAGGCACTAGATTAGCGCAGGTCCAGATAAAGAAAACAAAGCCTGCCAACGACCAGGTTAATATGGCAAAGCCCAGCCATTCAATAATTTCACCGAAATAGTTGGCACTGGTAACCCGATTAAAAAGGCCGCCCGTAGGCAGATAGTGATTTGAATCGTCCG
>JAISAD010000056.1 GCA_031266895.1 Bacteroidales bacterium | reverse complement strand
TTTCGTATTCAGGAAAATGGTATTCGCCTCGCTGGAATAAATGGGAGCTGATTGCAGGCAGTCAGGGAATGTATCAGGTAAACAGAAATTATGGTGAAGAAATTCTGATTCCCGATGCTGCCACTTTGGATGTTGGGGCTTTTGCCATGACCAATTTTTATTATGGCAAAAGGGCATATTGGCAAGCGGGCGTTCGCATAGATAACCGTAATATTCAAACAGCAGATAAGACATTGAAAAACAATTATTTTGCCTTTAATTTTTCGACAGGTATTTTTCAACCCATAACAAAAGCATTATCGTTGCGCACCAATATCTCTTCGGGTTTTCGTGCCCCTAATATCTTTGAATTGCTGAGCAATGGGGTTCATGAGGGGACAAACCGTTATGAAATCGGAGACAGGAAACTCAAAACCGAGAACAGTTATCAGTTGGATGCCTCTTTGAGTTTCAAAACAACACATGTGGAAGCATTTGTCAGTCCATATTTTAATTATATCCGAAATTTCATATACCTGCAGCCTGCTGCTGAGGAGATTGATAATATGCCGGTGTATCACTATGTGCAAACCGATGCTTTTTTATATGGAGGTGAAGCGGGCGTGCATTTTCACCCACATCCCTGGGACTGGCTTCATGTTGAATGTTCCTACAGCAATACTTTCGGGCAGGATGTGCGCCATAATTATCTTTCGCTGATGCCTTCACAGAAGCTCAGAGCTAATGTAAGCGTGATTTTTACGAATAAAAAGATTCTGAAAAGGTATTCGTTTTATGTGCAAAATCTCTATTCTTTTGCTCAGAAGCTAATTGCTGAGTATGAAACGGCAACTCCCGGTTATTACCTGTTAAATGCAGGCGTTAATTTTGATTTTCAGTTTGGAAAACAGCGGTTAATATTGAATTTTGCTGTAAACAATTTATTGAATACCAAATATTTCGACCATTTGTCGCGATACAGGAACGAGGGTATCTACAATATGGGGCGAAATTTTACAGTGAAGCTCAGCTTGCCGATAGAGGCGAAATTAAGGCAAAACTGAGGCTAAACCGTTCGGTGAGATTGCTGAGTGTTGCTTGATGGAGGTGGGTTGTATAAATACGTTTCTTTTTGTGCGCAGAACTTGCATAATAGCTAAATCTTCTGCTGAAAGATGTTCTCCGATTGGCTGCGCAGGAAAAAAAAATGACTGCGCAGAAAAAAAAATTAGCTGCGCAGGAAAAAATTTTAGCTGCGCAGCCATTTTGGATTGCTTCACTATTTAGTGAATTTAGCCGCTTTTAGCATCTCCTGCAACTTGCTGGCGGGAGTAAAAATTATGCCTGTTTGCTTTTCAAAGGAACATTCTTTCAGAAAATTACTCCATTTGATTTCCTGTTAAGAGAATATTTTCGTAAAACTCTTGTCATCTTTCGTACAAGGAGTTATAATAATTTCAGTTCCTCTTTTGTCCTTTAAGCCGTTTATTGTGATTATTATAAACATGATTACAGAAACGCGGCGTGCCGCGTTTCCCCATTAAAAATAATAAAATGAATAAAAAAAAAGAAATTCGGTTGCAAATATACAGCTTTTTTACTGTATTTTGCGGCATAGTGTGTATTATGCTTTGGACAGATACTCTTCTACTTCAGCCTGATAATACATAAAAAAGTTGACATTCAATATTTCAGAGATAATATCCAAGTCGCCGGTATTAATGCTGGGCTTAGATAATATGCGTTGTACTTCTTTGATAGATCTTCCCATTTGCTGGGCTAGCCAGGAGGGGGTTTCATTTTTCTCTATTAGTTTTTCATTGATAAGTTTTCCTATGTGAATTGCCATAATATGTTGCTTTTAAGATAAAATGTAGATTTGATTAAGGCTGCAAAAATAATAAAAAAAATCATATTGGCTCAAAAAAATACAATTTCTTTAATTATCTCCATGCCCAGCGCTTCGTTGAGCCTTTTGCGCAAGTCTGATCGGCGAGCATTCAGTTCAAAACGCAAAGAGGCATTGGTAAGCGACACATAGAGCGTGCCCTGTTGTACTACAACCGATTTAGTTTTAGAAGAGATAAAATTACCCGCGATGGAATGCCACAACTCCGGCACACGCCCTTCAAGAAAGAGCAAATCTTTATTATTTTTATGAATAAAAGCGTTAATCAGTTCTTGCAAGGTCTTTTCCATAATAAATTAGTGATTAATGTCGGTTCGTAATGTTTAAGGTTCACAGTTCTCAACCCTTTTTCGAAAATGCAGCGAATCGCCCCATTCTCCGTAAGCAATGGTGTCGCCAGCGAGATGCACGCGAATTTCCATGCAATTTTTGCATTGAACGGCCTCTTCATCAATGCAGGGCTTATTTTGGTAAAGCAGGTAATTTTCACGGTATTTCACGGGAGTCAGGTTTGGCATCATCACGTTAGCGCCCACTTTCAACGCCTTTTCCCGCCCTATTTTATCAATAGTTTGCATGGCTGTAGTGGCTGCAATATTAATATCTTTCATCATGATGCGCAGTATGGCAACCATTTTTAATGAAAGGTCAAAACGCTCTGTGAGCGGCATCAGTATGCTTTTGCAGGAGTAGAGGGGAGTGTCTTCGTGTTCGATGTAAGGCCCCATGCCTGCCATGTCAATATCATAATCGCGAAAAAAAAGCAGATCGTCTGCCAAGTCATCAAGCGTTTGGAATGGCAATCCTATCATTACGCCCGTCCCCACCTGATAACCGGTTTCGCGTAGCAGTTTTATGGCATTAAGCCGTTGATTATAGTTATGTTTGCTATCTTGTGGATGTATTTTTCCGTACAGTTCAGGATTGGAAGTTTCGATACGCAGCAGATATCTGCGCGCTCCTGCCTTGCGCCATTGCAGATAGGTGTCGCGACTTTGTTCCCCAAGCGAAAGGGTAATTCCCATCTTATGATCGGTCAATTGTCCGATTTGTTGCAACAATGCCTCAATTTTAGCTGTAAATTGAGGCGTATTTACCTCACCTGATTGCAGTACTAATGACGCATATCCCTCTTTGTAAGCAAATTGTGCGGCATTTAACACCTCCTGTTCAGTGAGCCAGTAGCGCTCCATTTTTATATTGGAACTGCGAATGCCGCAATAATAACAATTTTTGCTGCAAATATTGGAATACTCTATTAATCCTCTGAAATAAACATAATTACCCACATATTGCCGTTTTATTTCGGCCGCTTTGGCAAATAACTTATGCCTCGCTTCTCCCTGTGATTGCAACAGAAACAGCAAATCCTGTTTATTCAAAACCGGCTTCTCTAAAATGGACTCAATGTTGTTGTTCATATCAATTTATACAGGTAATATATTGTAAATATCTGTTATTCAGTAATATCAATTAAGAAGTTGTAAAATTCAACCACATCGCTATATTCATTTCTCATTACATAAAAAGGTTGCATAATATTTATTTTGAATTGCAAACATAGCAAAAATTTGATTCCATTATACGGCATTGTTTTCTTAAAAAGTCCTAATATATGTTAACTCATCGTTGCTTGTTTAGCAGGCTTATAAATTAAAACGACCGCTTTATAGCGGCCGTTTCTAATAATGAAAAACACTAAAATTTTATCAGTATGCAATACCTTGAGCAATCATGGCATCAGCCACTTTGATAAAGCCTGCAATATTTGCCCCTTTTACATAATTAATGTAACCGTCTTTTTCTTTACCGTATTTCACGCAATTGTCGTGAATACTGTTCATGATACCGTTCAATTTCTGATCAACTTCTTCTCTTGTCCAAGCCAGCTTCATTGAGTTTTGGCTCATTTCAAGTCCCGAAGTAGCTACACCACCA
>JAISAD010000054.1 GCA_031266895.1 Bacteroidales bacterium | reverse complement strand
CCATTTTCGGCTTGCCGCACCATGACGTCGGCTTCTGCTGATTTTACTTTTACTTTCATTCTGTCGTTTTCCGAGATCATGCCTGTTTCTACTCCGTTTTTAGCATCTTTGTACACGTTTTCTACAACTTCTTTGTATTTAAGCGCTGTGCCGTACAATTCCATTACCTTTACGTATTGCCAATATGCCTGGTCTGTTTTAAGGATTATTTCCGCGTCTGTCCGTTCCATGTTCAGTTGAGCCAACTGTTGCCCTATTTTCGACATTTTGTAGGCAGTGATAATTTTTCCTCCCATAAAAATCGGCTGTTCAAATGTTACGCCCGCCAAAAAGGTATTGTTGAGTTCGACCTTTATATCCAAATCAACATAGAGGCTCTTGTAGAACTGGTCCAAATAGGTTGACGACCATCCGGGAAGGGGCAATTTGCCTATCATTCCGGGGATGCTGGTATTATACATGTCGAGGCGTTTGTGGTAACTGAATTCTTCCGTTGTAAAGAGATACATTCCCTGTAAGGAGATGCGCGGAAAGAAATTTGCACGATAGGCGTTTACTTCATAGCGCATTTTTTTCAGTTGCATCTGTGCGGATTGCGACTGGGTATTGTTTGTCAGGGCGAGTTTTCTACAACTGTCCAGCGAGAGGTAACTTTGCGCCTGCAAAGAGAAGCCGCCTGCAAACAAGAGTATGATAATGTATTTTATTTTGGTTGTCATTTTTTATTTCTCTTCTATTTTTATTCTAAAGAACAGGGCATACAGTACAGGGATAATCAGCAGGGTGATGAGGGTTCCCACTGTCAGTCCGCCCATAATGGTTACTGCCATGGAGCCAAAAAGAACGTCCGACAGCAGGGGAATCATTCCTACTATCGTGGTTCCCGACGCCATTACGACGGGACGTAAGCGGGAAGAAGACGCTGAAAGCAACGCCTCTACCGGAGGAGTTCCCGAAGCGGTTAAGGCGGTAACTTCATCCAGGAGTACGATTCCGTTTTTAATCATCATTCCTATTAATCCCAATGAGCCGACAATGGCGACAAACCCAAATTCCTTGCCACTGATGAGCAAGCCTCCTACAACTCCGATTATTGCCAGCGGGATGCAGAGGAAGATGATGAGCGGTTTTTTTACGTCTTTAAACAGCATGACCAAAATAACTACCATCAACACGATAGCAAGGGGCAGGTTGGCGAAGAGGTAGCGGGTGGATTCGGCGCTTGCCTGGGCTTCTCCCATCCATTCCAATTTATAACCTTCGGGCAGCGGTATTTGTTCTATTTTATCTTTGATTGCATCGCGAGATTGTTCGGGCGTATAGCCAAACATATTGTTGCATTGCGCCCGCATGGAACGTTTTCCATTGTGACGGCGTACTGTGAGGTCTTCCCATTCCAATGAAATGCCTTTGCTTGCCTGACTTAACGACGCCGGCTGCAACACTTCGGATATTACTGTAGATATGTCCTTGCTGCCTGTGTAAAGGTCTATGACCGTTTCTTTGTTTAATGAAGTCAGGGATGGGATAGCCGATAAAATGGGTACATTGTAGAAGTCTTCAATGGGCTTGCCCTGTGCATCCATGCTCCGGAGATAAAGAGGCTGGAGGGTGTTGCCGTTGTAGTAAGAGCCTATTGGGACGCCTTCTGTGGCTGCCAGTAGCGATATGGATATGTCGGAACGCGAGACGCCTGCCATGCGCGCCGCCGGTTGATCGTAGTTTACGCCAAGCACGGGCGCTTTGGGGTTCCAGTCGTTGGTAACAAGCATGATTGAGGGTTCTGCTTTCATAATGGCTTCCGCTTTTTCCGAAAGTTGTTTCAGTATGCCGGGGTCGGAGCCTGTAAACATGACTTCTATCGGGAAGGGTTTATACATCAGGTTGTATTTTTTGATGCGAACAAACGCTTGCGGATAGTGTTCGGAAAGTTTTTTTTGCAGGTCGGGTAGTGCTTCTTCCATTGCGTCGGAAGAGGTGAAATCTACTATTAATTCGCCGTAAGAGAGAGAAGGCTCTGCAAAGGAACGAACCAGATTATACCGAAACGGGGTTCCTCCGTAGCTGGATGTTACATGAGAGACGTCTTCTCTTGCCAGCAATTTTTGTTCTATGTCTTGCAGGTCGGTTTTTATCTTTTCAATATTTGTTCCTTCGGGCATTTTGTATTCGATGTATGCCTGTTCGTAGGTAAAATCAGGGAAAAAGCCCCGCCGTACATAGCGGAATCCGAGTGCGGAAAGCGCCAATAGTATTACCACTGCCGTTAATGTCAGCAGTCGATGCCGCAACAGGAAGTAGAGCATTTTTCTGAATCTGACATAAAATTTGCCGGAGAAGGGGTCTTTTGCTTCTTTTTTGTCTGTATTTAGTTTCAGTAAGCTGTTTGCCTGCATGGGAACAAGCGCCAGCGCCAGTAGCCAACTGATAAGCAGAGATACTACAAGTACGATGAATAAATCTCTGACATATATTCCTGCCATGTCGGGAGATAGAAATATGGGGAAAAATGCCAAGATGGCAATTAATGTTGCTCCCAGTAGCGGCATGGCGGTTTTGTTTGCCATGTTGACCAATGCTTCCGAGCGTTGCATTCCTCTTTGTGAATCTATTAAAATGCCGTCAATCACCACCACGGCGTTATCTACAAGCATTCCCATTGCCAGTATTAGCGTTCCCAATGAGACGCGTTGCAGCGTGCCGTCAAAGAGATAAAGTACGAGAAAGGAACCCAAAACGATAATCAGCAGATTTGTTCCCAGTATTATTCCGCTTCTGAAGCCCATGGAGAGCATGAGAATGAATACTACAATGAGAATGGATTCCAAAAGGTTTATCAGGAAAGTATAGATAGCGTCGGTTACTCTGTCGGATTGAAAGAATACTTTGTGAAAGTTTATTCCAAGCGGGAGGCTGCCTCTGTTTTTTATTTGCTGCAAGTGTTCTTCTACCCGCTTTCCTACTTTGGTAATGTCGTGTCCCGGCGCCATTGAAACCGCCAGTCCGATAGCCGGTTCGCCATCATAACGCATGCTGTTTCGTGCAGGCTGTACTATTCCGGTATGAATATCTGCTATGTCTTTTAACCGGAGCTGGTTTTGTTCGTGTCCTTTGATGAGCAGGTTTTTTATATCTTCTATGCTGTTGTAGTTATCGGTAATGCTCATGCGGATGCGGTTGTTTCCGCTGTTAAAGTAACCGGGGTAAACCATTTGATTTTGTCCGCGAACAGTCAGTAGCAGTTCATAAAAATGTACGCCCAAATGAGCCAGCCTGTCCTGTTTAAAGTCAATGTACACGCAAGGGTTTTGTTCTCCGTATGTAATTGCCTTTCCCACTCCTTCTACCGTTAGGAGTTCCTGTTTGATTTTATCTGCGTAATCGTTAAATTCGTTATCGGAAAATCCATCTGCGGTGATGACATAGAAAAGTCCGTAAACGTCTCCAAAGTCGTCCATTACAATAGGCGGACGGGCTTCGGAAGGGAGAACGGCGTCGCTAACCTTGCGGCGCAACATGTCCCAATGCTGCTGTATTTCGGATTCCGGCAAGGTAAAATCCAGCGTTACCTGTATAATGGAAAGATCATTGCTTGATTTAGATTCTACGTTTCCTACGCCTGTCATGGAGTGGATGGCTTTTTCCAGCGGGTCGGTTACCTGCAATTCTACTTCATAAGCCGATGCTCCGGGGTACACTGTTACAATCATGGCGGCGCGGATTGCCAGTTCGGGGTCTTCCATTTTCCCCATTCTGAAAAAGGATAAGATTCCTCCTACTGTCAGGATTATTACAAGGAATTTTATCAGCAATCTATTTTTTAATGCGAAATTTGCTAAGCTCATTTTACAGTAATCCTCCTATATTTGTTTTGCTTGGCGAAGGCAGCGGTTTTATTTTCATTCCTTCTTTGATGGAATGAACGCCCGATGTAACTATCATGTCGCCTTCTTTTATGCCTTGGGTTATGATGATGTATCCGTCGCGTTTCATTTTATCGACAACAACGGGTTGTGATTGCAAAGGAACTTCTTCTGATGTAAATATCCATACGTGTGGTTGTCCGTCTATTTCAAACGTAGCCGAAACGGGAATTTCATAGACGACTTCTTTTGTGGCGGAACGAAAGTTTATGGTAACTTCTGCACTCATTCCGGCGGCTAACGTAATATCGTTCGGGTTTTTCGCAATGAATACCATTTTGTAGAGCTGGGTTGCATTTCCTTTTGGAGAGATTTCAAAGAGCTCCAAAGGGAATCTTTTGTCGGGGTTTGTGGATACTGTTGCTTCGAAGCTGTTAAAGTCTTTTTTTCTGGCATAGTCCTGAACAGAGAGGTTGATTTCTATTTGCCATTCCTTGCCCCCTATCATTGAGATGACGGACATGCCTGCGGCGACGGTTTCACCAGCGTCGTGTATCTTTTTATGGATATATCCATCAAACGGAGCTTCGAGACGGGTATCTTTCAATTGATTTTTGTGGGCATTGTATTTGGCGGTGATTTGTTGCAAGCCATAGACGGCTTTTTCGTAATCGCTTTTGGTTGCGCTGCCTCTTTTGTAAAGCTCTACTACCCGATCTGCCATTAGTTTTATCTGATTATATTCTGCTTCTGTGGCAGAGAGCTGAATACGATAGTCTCTGGCGTCTATTTCTGCGATGACGGTTCCCTTACGGACAAATTTTCCTTCCTCGAACAGGATACGGTCAATGGTTCCCGCTACACGAAAAGAGAGACTTACTTCTGCATCCGATTTTACTGTTCCCGGATATACCGATTGAGCAATTCCTGTCGATGAATGTATTGTATCTATTTTCGCCGTATAAACAATTGTTTCTGCTTTCTCGTTTTTCCTGCCGCAACTACAAAGTATTACGGCGCCTATTGCTAAATAAAGAATAGTTCTTTTATTCTCTTTCATGTTTATATATTATCTTATCCAATATTGACCAGTCTGCGAAGTTGAAAGTGCAAAAGTAGCGAAAAATGAAATGCAGTAAATGTGAAAGGCAACTTTTTTTTTGAAAAAAAAGGTTGGTTGACAAACAGTATTGATGCCATCCATAATGTAAATGTAGCTAGCTTTTTAAGTATTGACTAAGTCATTAGCGAATTCAGGCTATTCGCCGCCGGCCATACCGTATATTTCGCCAAATAATTAATACTCCGGCTGCTATTAAAATCAGCAACAATGGCGCTACAATATTAAATACAGCATAAAAAGTTTGCTGTTTCAAAATCTTTGTCTTGTCTAATGAACCGATTTTGAATATTTTAGATCTGATTTGTAACAGGTCGTTATCCGAACAAAGGTAGTTGACACAATTCATAATCAGGTCGCTGTTATCGTACGATTTGCCGCTGTAAAAGTCGAATCCTGCAGGCATGGGCTGATTGCTTTTGGGGTCAACGTAATTGCGAATAATGTCACCGTCGGCAATAAAAATTTGACGGGTAAGGGGACTTTCGGCCTTAAAACCAAACTGCTTTATCGTATCGAAAGTGGCGGGGAGCAACTTGTCAAATGCCGACTTAAATGTGCCCTCTACTAATACTGCCACCGGTTGATTTTTAAAAGCAAACTCCTCAATATTAGGCTTGGCACGTGCTACATTCAGCGTAACAATGGCCGGCACAGACACCAATTTGGTGTGCTCGGAAGTGGTCATCAGCACGGTTTTTTGCAAATTTTCATCATTGCCTACAAAATCTATGGTACCGGCAAATTCCGATTTTATCTCTTTCATTTTTCTCACAATAGTATGCGTGCTGAAATTTACAATGTCAAGTGCATAAGGAAAAGCAAAAAATTTATACTGTGTCTTGCCGGCAATTTCCCCCATGCCAAGTGGAATGGACTGACAGCTTAGATCCTGCACAATATTGGCATTAAAACGCACGCCATATCTGAAAAACAGGTTGTTGAGATTCAGGTTGCGCAACACGGCAAACTGTTCGGGGGAGTTTTGTAAACTGTCTATAGAGGCGGTAGAAGCGTCAATCAGCCACAGCACCTTGCCACCATACATAATATGTTGGTCTATAATGTAATTATCCACACTGTTAAAGGGTAGTGTGGGTTGCGCTACAATAAGCACATCATATTTATTTCCTCTGATTTTAATTTCGTTTTGTGAACTATCGGCCAATTCAATTTCTTTCAATGTATTTACCTTGCCCTTTAATTCTATAAACTCCACGTTATAAAAGCGTTGCAGTTGCCAGGCCATCCACGAAGTATTCAGAAAATTAAGTTCGCCATGACCATTCAAAAAGGCTACTTTAGGCTTAACAGGGTGCACCAGTTTTCGGATAGTGGCGACTAAATTGTACTCCAGCTCCTGAATAGAGTACTGTAGCCAGTCGCTATGGGATGGGTCAGAAACCATCAACACCACGGGATATTCACTGTTTTTATAAGTAATGATGGCTCCGGGCAGCACATAGCGAGTTGAAATTCCTGTTTCATCCTCACGTGTAATGGGTTGAGGCCTCAGTCCTTTTTTAATAAATTCGTTATAAACACTCCTGATCTCCTCTTTACCTTTGCCCGCTACAGGATCAATAAATTCAAAGTAAATGTTTTTTGAGTAAGAGCGAATTTCCTGCAACATTGCACGCGTTTCTTCAGCAAACAGCTGATAATCGGCAGGTAATCCCGATCCTTTTAGATAAACCTTGATGTAAATTTTATCATCCAGTTCTTTTAATATTTTTATAGTCTCTTTTGAGATGGAATGACGTTTATCATTTGTAAGGTCAATACGTATAAAAAGGTAGGCCGATAGAAGATTTGCGGCAATCAATATCACAAAAGCGGTCACAAAACCGATAATCGCAGCTTTTTTAAATCGGCGGCTATTATTGAGAACAGTCTGTTTTTCCTTAGAAATCATTATTACAAGATTTAAAATTGTATTTTATTGTAAATCACCATTTTCTACTAACTAATACGATGCGTATGCCAAAAAGAAAAATAAAGATAATACTTAGAAAATAGATGATGTCGCGGCTATCAATCACGCCGCGGCTGATAGCGGTATAGTGGTGGTCAATACCAATGGTTTTGACAAAGTAGCCGAATGACCCAAGCGCATCAAAAGAGTAAATGAAATCGAAGCCAAAATAGAGGATAAAGCAAAGAGGAGCCGCCAAAATAAAGGCGATAATCTGGTTGCTGGTGATGCCTGAAGCGAAAATGCCTATAGCGATAAATGTTGAACCCAGAAGCACCAAGCCTAAATAGGAACCCCAAGTACTCCCCATATCAATATTTCCTATAGGATTACCAAGATTATAGACGGAAAGGATATAAAACAAGGTTGGCAAAAGAGAAATAATGAGCAGTGTGAGGCACGAGAGGAATTTGGCAAGGATGATTTGGGTATCGCTAAGAGGTTTGGTAAGTAATAATTCCATAGTGCCTTGACGGCGTTCTTCGGCAAAAGTACGCATAGTGATAGCAGGCACCAGAAAAAGAAAGAGAAATTTGGAAATATTGAACAACCCTTGCAGATCGGCTAATCCGGAAAAGAAAACATTATTAATATTAGGAAAAACCCAAATAAAGAGACCGGTAACGACAAGGAAAACCCCAATAAAAATATACCCAAGCGCAGAACTCAAGTAAGATTTAATCTCTTTTAGATATAAACTGAGCATAACAAAATTTTTAAAGTGCAAAAATACTAAAAATAAGGATAATATTTTAAATTGTCCACCATTTTCCTTTTTTAACCAGCCATCGCGATAAATATTCTATTGCCTTTGACGATTTAAGATTTGAAGCATCTATAGTGGAGTGGGCTTGGTTGTATAAGGGTTCTCTCTCTTGCAGTACATCGTAAATATATTCGAGCAGTTCCAACCCTGACTTGTCGGAGATAAGCGGACGAACATTTCGTGCGTTAGCTAATCGATCATAAAGCATTTTAGGGGTAGCTTTAAGGTAAAGCACGTGTCCGCTATTCAGCATTAGCGATAAAGAGTCAGCATAGCATGGGGTGCCACCACCGGTAGCAATCACCACACTTTCGGTCAATAGAGTGCTTTTTAAGATTTCGTACTCCTTTTTTCGGAATATTGCTTCTCCATATTGTTCAAAAAATTCTCCTAAAGTACAACCCTGTAACGCTTCAAAAAGAGTATCGGTATCAATAAAGGCATAGTCCAATGCGGCAGCTAATTTTTGACCAATTGAGGTTTTTCCGGAACCTGAAAAACCTATCAAAAAAATTCGTTGAAAATATTTATAAGTTTTCAAGTATAGTACGAATTAAATTATCGGCACTGTCGGCAATATCAGCAACAGTAGCCGGTAGCATATAGCACGGTGTAGTAAAAATTCGATTTGCCTTATCAGCAATCACTTCCCCCTCCTGAGTATTCACATGGGTAGCGCCCATTTGTTCCACATTAGCTATAGTATCAGGGTCATTTCCTACAGTTATAGTGATTTTTCCCAACACTTTAGCCAATATTACAGGAGCAATACAGAGTGCGCCAATGGGCAGTTGCTTTTGATGGGCAGCCTTCACAATTTTGGCTATCGGCGGATATACGGTAGCATTTGCCCCGTCGAAAGCATAGGTACAGAGATTTTTTGCAGCACCAAAACCGCCAGGCAAAATCAATGCATCGAACTGGCTTATATCCAATTCAGAAAGAGACAATACATTACCTCGCGCAATACGGGCAGCTTCCACCAGCATATTGCGCGTTTCCGGCATCTCTTCTTTTGTGAACATATTCATCACATGATATTGATTTTCGTCAGGCGCAAACACTGAATAGTGGCATTTGTGCCGATCAATAGCCAAAAGTGTCATCACCGCTTCATGAATTTCGGAGCCATCAGATGCTCCGCATCCACATAAAATAACAGCAAATCTTTTCATAATAACTTGTTTTTTAGTTGTTTATGTAATAATAAAAATTCATTTCTCCATTTAGTTTTATTGAAAGTGCAAATATACGGTAATTTTTTTTAATTAAGTCTCAATAACTATGCCGTCAAATCCCAGCATCACTCCTTTCGGCAGGGTGGAATTAATGTCAGCATGGCAACCCATGTTATGGCTGATATGGGTAAGGAAGGCTCGTTCCGGTTTAAGTTTTTCTATTATAGACAATGCTTGGGCAAGGTTAAAGTGAGAATAGTGTTCTTTTATTCGTAAAGCATTAATTATCAACACTTTTAATCCATTTAATTTAGACAATTCTTTTTCGGCAATAAAGCTGGCATCGGTAATATAAGCTATATTTCCAATGCGGTAGCCCAAAATAGGCAGTGAAAAATGTTTTACCCTGACAGGTATAATTTCAATATCCTTAATCATAAAAGGGACATCGCTTACTTTATGAAGTTGCATTTCGGGAGCACCCGGATAAGGGTCGCTTTTGAAAGCATAATCGTAATCTTTTTTTACCACATTAAGCACGCGCCCCAGCCCGTATATATCCATTGGCTTGTGTGCCATAAAATTAAGGGGACGAATATCGTCCATGCCACCCAAATGGTCTTTATGTTCGTGTGTAAGCAAAATGGTATCTACCTTAGTAATTTGATTATCAAGCAGCTGTTGGCGTAAATCAGGACCAGAGTCAATCAAAATAGCGCAATGCTCCGTCTCTATAAAAGCGGAAGCGCGTAATCGCTTATCATGCCTGTCAAGCGACCGGCACACGGCACAATGACAGCCAACTACAGGAGTGCCCTGTGAAGTGCCTGTGCCAAGCAGTCTTATTTTTATCTTGACTCCTGCCATATATGATTAATGCCGTATATCGTTTCCTTTAATCGTTTTATGCAGATTTTATCTCCTTTCATAATTCAGTCTCTCAAGATTTTTTTCTAAAGTAGATTTCTATCGGAACACCTGCAAAATTCCACCGTTTACGAATTTGATTTTCCAGATAGCGCTTGTAGTTGTCTTTCACATATTGCGGTAGATTGCAGAAAAAGGCAAAGGCTGGAAATGGGGTCGGCAATTGTGTTACATACTTTATTTTCACCAATTTATCTTTATTAATCGGGGGTGGATTCTGGCTAATCAGCGATAGCAGTTCTTCATTAAGTTCTGAGGTGGAGATGCGGCGCGACTTGTTTTGCCAAACCTGCATCGTGCATTCCAATACCTTATGTATGCGCTGTTTATTTTGTACTGAAGTAAAGACAATGGGGACGTCGCTAAACGGCGCAATGCGGTTTTGTATCAGTTCCTCATACTCTTTATGTGTTTTGGTATCTTTTTCTACCAAATCCCATTTGTTCATTACCAGTACAACGCCTTTGTGATTACGTGCTGCCAGACTGAAAATATTAAGGTCTTGCGCATCAAAACCCTCTGATGCATCGCACATTACGATACAGATATCGCATTTTTCGATTGCGCGCACTGTGCGCATTACCGAGTAAAATTCCAAATTATCTTCTACTTTTTTCTTTTTGCGCAGCCCGGCTGTATCTATCAGGTAAAAATCGAACCCAAAACCGGTGTAGCGGGTAAAAATAGAGTCGCGGGTAGTGCCGGCAATGGGAGTTACAATGTGGCGTTCATAACCCAAAAAAGTGTTAATAAGAGATGATTTGCCTACATTGGGTTTTCCTACAATGGCTATTCTGGGCAAATTTTCTAATGTATCATCTTCTTCCTTCTGTTTAAAATGTTTTACTACCTCATCAAGCAGTTCACCGGTACCACTGCCCGATGTGGCCGAAATGGGAAAAATCTGTTCTAAGCCCAATGCGTAAAATTCGGTATGGTCATAGTAGTTTGATGGACTGTCTATCTTGTTTACAGCCAGATAAAACGGCTTTTTAGAGCGGCGCAGCAACAACACTACCTCCTCGTCTAAGGGAGTTAGTCCTTCACGACCATCGACCAGAAGCACAATTACATCTGACTCTTCGATGGCAAGCGCCGCCTGTTTGCGGATTTCCGTCTCAAAAATATCTTCCGAGCCAACCACATAGCCACCGGTATCAATGACCGAAAATTCGTAGCCAGCCCAATCCGACTTGCCATAATTGCGGTCGCGGGTGACTCCGGCCACAGAGTCCACAATGGCTTCCCGGGTTTGAACTAATCTGTTAAACAGTGTTGATTTGCCCACATTGGGGCGCCCCACTAAGGAGAGAATATTGGTCATAATTTCTATTTTAAAAGGTAGAAGTTAAAAAGTTACTTATGTTTATCGTTACAGTACATTTGCCAGTTGCTCTTTCATCTTTTCAATTTCATCTTTCATGCGAACAACCAATTGCTGGATGTTAAAATCGTTGGCTTTAGAACCTATAGTATTTACCTCTCTGCCAAACTCTTGAACAATAAAACCTAATTTTTTCCCCTGCGATTGAGGTTCACTCATCGTATCCAAAAAGTACTGACAATGCTTACAGAGGCGCACTTTTTCTTCGGTAATATCAAATTTTTCAATATAAAAGAGCAATTCCTGTTCCAGGCGACAGGCATCATATTGCATGGTATCAGAGTATTGTTCCAACAGTTTGGCGAAACGTTCGCGAATGGTTTCAATACGCGCCTCCTCGAAAGGCGTAATTTGATCAACCATAGCACGGATAAGGCGGGTGCGCTGTTCAAAATCGGCAGCCAAATGTAGCCCTTCCGACAGCCGAAAGGCATTCATTTTTTGGCAGCAGTCTAATAAGCCCTCCTGCAGTGCAATCCACGTAGTTTCGTCTAATTCTTCTTTGGAAGCGCCGATAATATCAGGGATACGAAGCACTTGTGCCAGCAGATCGCTTTTTTGATTGTCCAGTTCCTGTGCAAGTGCATGGAAAGCATTATAGTAAGCTTTAGCCAGAGCC
>JAISAD010000027.1 GCA_031266895.1 Bacteroidales bacterium | reverse complement strand
TTTAATTTAATTTAAGAAAAATTTAAGAGTAAAAACATTTACACTATTGACAAGATTGAAATGCAAGCAAAATATGAAAATAACAACTATTCTTTATCACTCATTTATTATTTTGCTTTAGGACAGTCCATAACAAATTCAGATTATAATCTGATTCTACTGCTAGACGATGGTTCGACAATAGAAGCTCCCTGTTTACAAAATATACCTTCGGTAAGCAGCAAAGGTGTCGGAATAATTGTTTATACCTATAATTTTGGAATAAGTGAAACAAATTTCGTAAAATTATTAGAGTCTGACATTACGGATATAAGAATGACTGCTGCGATAAATCCGGTTGAATTTTCTATTGATAAGAAAGTAAAAACAAGAGAATTTTTTAAGTGTATTGACCGCAATAAATAGCAAGATATCCGTATTTTTGTCCGTATGTATATAATTCAAAAATTTCATGTACATTTGCAACCGCTTTTTTCAGAAGAAGATTATAGAACTTTATTTTCTCTCAAAAAGGTGGAAACTAAAAATATTTTTACAGGTAAGTCATTGTAAATTAATTATTAAAACGAAAATAGATTATGAGAAATCAAAATTCAACACTTTTCATTTTTATGGCGGCTGCCGTAATGGCAGTAACTTTTTTTTCCTGTTCTGAACACAAAGGGTTCAAAAAAGATAAGGAGAGCGGTCTTTATTATAAGTTTTATGAGCAGAACGATACTGCACCTAAAGTGGAAGATGGCGGTTTAGTGGTTGTGGATTTCATTATCCGGAATACAGATTCTGTTTTTAATAAAGGACGTACTGTTTTGCACATTGAAGAGCCTTTATTTAAAGGTGATATGATAGCCGCTTTTAAAATGATGCACCAAAATGACAGTGCTACTTTTATCTTTCAGGCCGATACTTTTTTTAAATATTATATGCCGGATTTGGCCTATACGCAAAAAGATAAAAACATCTATTTTGATGTGAAAATGTTGCAAGTTCTTCCTAAAGATCAGTTTGAATTGATGCAGCAAAATCGCCAAAAACAGATTGATGCAATGAAAGAGCAATACAGGATGCAAGAAGACAGTCTAATACAACTCTGTTTAAAAGCGACCAAGATTACAACTAAGCCTGCGGAATCGGGCCTGTATAAAAAAACATTGGAAGCGGGTAAGGGCGATGCGCCAAAAGCCGGACAAACTGTTGCAGTGCATTATACCGGAAAATTTGCTGATGGTGAGGTATTCGACAGTTCGATAGGAAGAGGCGATCCTTATACCTTTACTTTGGGACAGGGCATGGTAATTCCAGGCTGGGATGAAGCTATTGCCACCATGAAAACAGGCGAAAAAGCAGTACTTGTTATCCCTTCCAAATTGGCTTACGGTGAAGGCAATCAAGGCATTCCACCCTACACTCCTCTTATTTTTGAAGTAGAACTCATTGATATTCGATAGTTTCATTCTTAATTTATTCTTAAAATGAAGAATGTATTTGTTACCGGCGCTACCAGCGGTTTCGGCTTGGCCATTGCCCAAACGTTATCAAAATATCCTTTTAATCTGATTTTAACCGGTCGCAATGCCGAAAAACTCCATCAGGTTTGCGAGGAAATTCGCCAAACAACTACAGCCGAAGTTTTTCCATTACCATTTGATGTACAGGATTTTAAAGCGTGTAAAGAGGCAATTGATTCTATTCCTGCTCATATAGCCGACATTGACATTCTGATTAATAATGCAGGGCTGGCTGTCGAACTTAATCCAGTGCATCAGGGTGCTATTGAAGATTGGGAACGAATGATTAACACCAACATTAAAGGGCTGCTTTACGTTACCCGCCTGATATCACCAAGTATGGTGCAACGTAAAACAGGACATATTATTAACATCGGGTCCACGGCCAGTTTTGAAGTGTATGGCGGAGGAAATGTTTATTGTGCCACAAAACATGCCGTTTTAGCGCTTACCAAAGCGATGCGTACTGATTTTTTGCCGTACAACATAAGGGTTACGCAAGTGTCTCCAGGGGCGGCCGAAACCAATTTTTCCTTAGTCCGCTTTCATGGCGACAAAGCTAAAGCCGACAAGGTATATGAAGGCTATGATCCGCTTACAGCTCAGGATATTGCCGATATAGTGGAATTTGTCATTACCCGACCGGCACACGTCTGCCTCAACGAAATCACGGTTACCCCTACTGCCCAATTTAACGGCACAGTCATTAAACACTAATCATCAATTATTCATGAAAAATACATTTTTGAACAGATTGACCCCGAAAGAGCCTAAATTTTATCCGCTATTGCGCAATCTGGCCAGCATATCGCTACAGGCTGCCGAACAGCTGGTTGCCTGCATTGAAGCTAACAATCAGGAAGGGGCTATTTCCATTCATCAGAAAATCAAGGATCTGGAGCATTCCGGAGACCAATTAACCAATGAAATTTTTGAGAAGCTCAATACTACGTTTATCACTCCTTTCGACCGTGAGGATATTAACAGCTTGGCCAACAAGCTGGATGATGTTACTGATGAAATCTACAGTTGTTCCAAGCGCATTCTCTTTTACAAACCCAAGCAGTTGCCACAGGCCGCTTTAGATTTAGCCAATATGATAAAAGATGCTACGAAATGGATTCTGGAAGCTGTGAAGGAATTGGACATTTTGAAGAAAAGTCCAACCAAAATCAAAAAATACTGCAAAGAGTTGCACGAGATTGAAAATCGAGCGGATGAGGTGTATCAGGTCTTTGTTACCAATCTTTTCGCCAAAGAGACTGATGCAATTGAGATTATCAAGTTGAAAGAGATTATGCATGTGCTGGAAACTACTACTGATGAAACCGACCACGTGGGTAAAATTATTAAGACGATTATTGTTAAATATGCCTGATTAGGTTATGGGATTACTGATTACCATTATTGTTTTAGCACTTCTCTTCGATTTTATTAACGGATTTCACGATTCGGCAAACTCTATTGCTACCATAGTATCAACAAAAGTACTCACTCCATTTAAAGCGGTATTGTGGGCCGCAACTTTCAATTTTGTCGCTTTTTTTATTGCGAAATATATCATCGGCGAGTTTGGGATAGCCAATACTGTTTCGAAGACGGTATATGAAGAGTTTATTACTCTGCCGGTCATTTTGTCGGGCATTATTGCTGCCATTACCTGGAATTTGGTTACCTGGTGGCTGGGTATTCCCTCCTCTTCTTCACATACACTTATCGGCGGTTTTGCCGGTGCAGCCATAATGGCCTCAGGGTTTAAGGCGGTGCACGGTACAGTAATTATCAAAATTGCTTCGTTTATTGTGTTAGCACCTTTCATCGGCATGACCATAGCCTTTATGGTTACGCTGTCGGTACTCTATATTTGCAAAAAAGCCAACCCGCACAAGGCAGAGCTGTGGTTCAGAAAATTGCAACTGGTGTCGTCTGCACTCTTCAGCATTGGGCATGGCCTTAACGACTCGCAAAAAGTAATGGGAATTATTGCAGCGGCATTGATTGCTGCTCACCCGTTCGGAATAGGGATAGGCATTGCTTCTGTGGAAGATATGCCTGATTGGGTAGCATTTGCCTGCTTTACCATGATTTCGCTCGGCACCATGTCTGGCGGCTGGAAAATTGTGAAAACGATGGGCACACGCATTACTAAGGTAACTCCGTTAGAGGGCGTAGTAGCGGAAACGTCCGGCGCTTTAACACTTTACCTGACCGAAATACTGAAAATTCCAGTCAGCACCACACACACTATTACCGGCGCTATTATTGGCGTAGGAGCAACTAAAAGGCTATCGGCTGTTCGCTGGGGCGTAACTTCCAAACTGCTGATAGCATGGCTGCTTACTATTCCGGTCAGCGCTACCCTGGCCGCACTGGTTTACTTTGTTATGAATTTGTGTATCTAAACCGGCACATTCTTGACCGTTTCTACAAGGAAATCCCAAAACTTGCCCACGCTTTCAATATTTACACGTTCATCGGGCGAATGGGGATGGCGGATAGTGGGGCCAAAAGAAATCATGTCCCAATCGTAGCTTACTCCGAACAAGCCGCATTCCAGACCGGCATGAATGGCTTTTACTTCAGGCCTTTTGCCAAATTTATCCTGATAAACCTGCAGCATTGTTTTCAAAACAGGCGAAGCCATGTTGGGTTTCCATCCAGGATAGGCCCCTGTTAATGAGATATTTGCTTTTGCCATTTCGGCAATGGCTGTCATTTTCAGTCCTAAAGCCTCTTTTGCAGAGTCCACAGAGCTACGTAAAAGATTGGCTACAAATACTTTTCCATTTTCGACCTTAACAATGGCCAGGTTGGTAGAGGTTTCCACCAAATTTTCCATGGCATCGCTCATGCGCATTACACCATGCGGCAGTGCATACACTAAGTTGACAAAGCGATTTTGAGCCTCTTTCTCCATTATATTCTCGATATTCCGTTCATGCAGCTTAATAGTCATATCCGGTTCTGTAGCCGCAAATTCTTTGGTAACTACAGCCGTAAACTGCTGTATAAATTCGGTAAATAGCGCGATTTTATCAGAAGGAATGCCCACGCAACCGAAAACTTCGCGAGGAATAGCATTGCGCAAACTGCCGCCATTGATAGAGGCTACGCGAATACCAAATTTTTCTGCCTGTTTCAGAAGGCGCACCATTACTTTATTAGCGTTGGCGCGTCCTAAATTGATGTCCATGCCGGAATGGCCGCCTTTAAGGCCGGTAATGGCAATTTCGTAACCTTTCAGTCCGGCAGCCGACTCCATGGCATAGTCCATTTCAATAGTGGCATCCATGCCACCGGCACAGCCTACATAGAGTTCGCCCTCATCTTCCGAATCTAAATTCATCAAAATCCGGCCTTTTACAAAGCCTTTCCTGAGACCGAAAGCGCCGGTCATGCCGGTCTCTTCGTCAACAGTAATCAACACTTCCAATGGTCCATGCTGTACATCCTTAGATAGCAGCAATGCCATTGCCGCCGAACAGCCAATGCCATTATCGGCGCCAAGCGTAGTGCCGTTAGCCCGCACCCAGCCATCTTCTCCGATAACGGGTTCAATAGGGTCGGCAGTGAAGTCGTGTTTTTTATCACTGTTGGCCTGCGGAACCATGTCAATGTGTCCCTGCAAAATAATCGGGGTACGGTTTTCCATACCCGGCGTAGCCGGCTTGCTCATCAGCAGGTTACCGGTTTCATCCTGCTGGCATTCAATTTGATTTTCCTTAGCCCACTCTTTCAGCCATGCTAAAATTTCAGTTTCGTGCTTGGATGGATGCGGAATGGCGCAAATGCCGGCAAAACATTCCCAAAGTTTGCCGGGATAAAGTCTAGAGAGTTCTTTATTCATAATTTTCTGTTTTTAAATTATTATTATGCGGCAAAAGTACAAAAAAATACTTTATGATGATTTTTAGTGAAACAAATTTTTCAATTCTTCGACTTGCACAAGGTGGATTGTTTTTTTTCCGCAAGGGGCAGTGTCGGGTATGCGACAGGCAAAAAGTCGCTGCATAATAGAAATGGCCTCTTCCATATTCTGTACGGGCTTCAAAAACCGGCACTTTTGCCTGCATAAGCTGAGTGCTATATTGTTTTCTTTGCCCTCCTTATGCAAAAACTGATTGCTTTTGTAATTTTCAATGGTATATTCAATCAATTCCTGCACAGGCATATCGCTCTCATCGCCCGGCATTCCATTTACGGCAAACTGCGTGCGGTCAATCTGCTCAATGTCGTATCCCAGCTTCCAAAACTCCTCTCGCAATTCCAGCAAGAGTTCGGCACTGCCCGGCGTCAGGGTAATCATTTCAGGAAAAAGAAGCTGCTGTATCACAACAGGTGTTTTTTGCAATGCTTCCAAATAGTTTTCATACAAAATGCGCTCCAGCGCCCGCATGCTGTCTATTACCGTCAAAACATCCCTAATTATGCAAACAATAAAACAGTTGGCCAGCAGCAAGCATTTTTCATATTTTGGCACGGTCTCCTGTGCATTATTCGAGGGTTCGCCGGCTCCGGACAGAGGCAGCCGGCTCTCTTCCTGCATATCTCCGTTTATGGAGCTGGCAATTTGCACTGTTTCCTGTTTTATCCCTTTCAGAAAATCTTCCCATCCCGCCATAGAACCATGCTCCTTATGGCAGCTTGCACCGTAGCTGCCACTGCCGCCTCCCGATTTTCCGCCGCTCTTATTTTCAAAAGGGTTATAGTTAGGATTGACCGAAACAGTGGGCGGCTTAAAGGTGGCAGGTGGCGCCAGCAGGCTCATGTCCAGCCCTCTGTCGCTCTCGAAATCAAGCTGCGGCGTAAGCGTATAGGCTCCAATCGATTTTTTTACGGTAGAGTTGAGAAAACCAAACATTAAGCGCTCGTCTTGCAGTTTTACATCTATTTTTGTCGGACTGATATTGATGTCTATAGTGCCCGGTTCTACATAAAGCCGAATAAAGTAGGCCGGCTTATAATCCGACGGAATTAGCTCTTTGTAAGCCGATTCGATGGCAAAATTGAGCAAGCTGTGCCGCACGTACCGGTCGTTGATAAACAGGTACTGCTCGCTCTTTTTCTTTTTGGCATTTTCGGGCTTGGTAATAAAGCCGTTGATTTTAATAATTTCGGTATCCTGTTCAATGGGATATAATTTGTCGTTAAAATGGGTTCCCATCAGGTTAATAATACGCTGCTTAAAGTTGCTTGCCGGCGTTTTTACCGTCAATTTATCATCCTGATAAAGTGAAAAGGCTATATTGTGATGAATAAGGGCTACGCGGAAAAATTCTTCTTCTATATGTCCAAATTCAATTTTATCGCTTTTTAAAAAATTGCGACGCGCCGGCACATTAAAAAAGAGGTTTTTAACCGCAATTGAAGTCCCGGCCGGGGCAGCAATCGGTTTATGTTCCTGCGCTTCAGATCCGGCAATGGAGACCAGTGTTCCCAACTCATCATCTATTCGCCTGGTTTTCAACTCCACATGGGCAATGGCGGCAACCGAGGCCAGCGCCTCGCCTCTAAATCCTTTTGTGCTGATTTTAAAAAGGTCGCCGGCACAGCTGATTTTTGATGTGGCGTGCCGCTCAAAACAGAGTCGGGCATCGTTAAAACTCATTCCCGAACCATTGTCGGTAACCTGTATCAGCGTTCTGCCGGCATCTTTTATAATCAATTGAATATCGGTAGCACCGGCATCAACAGCGTTTTCAAGCAGCTCTTTCACTGCCGAAGCGGGGCGTTGAATTACCTCGCCGGCAGCAATTTGATTCGCTACATTATCGGGAAGCAGATGAATAATGTCTGTCATGCTATTTCACGAAAAATTTGAAGTAAACATAACCTACTATAAAGGCAAAGAAGAGCATGATAATCACCAGCTTAAGCGGAAACTGCATTTTCTCTTTCCGTTGCCGCCGGCTGTTCCAGGAGCGGTGTAGCCTTTCGGCAAATTCTCCAGGGTTGTAGCCCTCTTTCTCAACAGTCGATTTCTCCTCTTTAGGCGTATAAAACTGGGGCTTATAGTTAAATTTCCGTGTTTCAGGCTTTGGGATAATGTTGAATTTCATTATTGCTGCTTTTTAGAGTTTATTGATTTAGATTCCGATTCGATATTCTGCCATTCTCATAATTCACCAAGTGAAAAATAAAGGTGCAAATATACATAAAATACCTATAGCAGGCAAAACAGATCCCAAGAGACTAAAAACAGCCTATTTTTCTTGCATATATTTTTTCCCTGTAATTGTCGATAATCCAGTCAAAATGAGATATAAATGCCATTCCCATAACGGGTTGCAGCAATTTTGCATTATAAAGAATATTCCCTGTTAAAGAGTAACCGCCCATTGCTATTGTACTGGCCTGTTGCACAGTCAATGTATCAATCGCAATATTAGAAGCGTTTTGCTGCCTGTAGCCTGCTGTAGATATATCATGCTCATACTGCGGCAAAGCAAGAAATTCGGGAGAATCTGCGCTAAAAATAAATTTGCATTCCACACTGTCCACCGTTAAATAAACGGTGAGCGTGCCACAGGAGTTGTCTGATTTAAGCAATGTAAACCCCGTTGTATCATAAATATTACAAGAATCGAAAAGTGTAATGGTTGTATCGGAGAAACTCAAAAGCATGGCGTCTTTCCTGTCAGGGAAGCAAGTTCGGCCAATGATAAATCTTGGACTCCCTTCACACCTGTATTTTGACGCAACAGTATCATTTGACAAAGATGTTACCACTCCTGCAAAATTTTTGAAACGAAAAAAGTCCGATTCCATGTCATAATATCTTATTCCACATTTAAGCACATAGGTATTTGTTCTTAATTTTATTGTCTTGTTACATTGTGGAAACTTGTCATTACCGGAAATTTTCTCTCTCAACCCTCCCCCTCCCATTATATTCATTCTGCTCTTTGCACTATAACGCACCAGATGTGTTGTGCCATTGATTTTACATGGAATAAAAATAGCGCCTCTCTCCAATATAAAAGGCAGTTTCTTTCCATAATTATAGGTTTTTTCCGTTTTCGCTGCCATTTTTTCCTCTTTTAAGAGCAAATTCACCTGCTTGATTATACTGCAAGCACAAAACAGCATGGAAACTACACATAACACTATTTTTTTCATATCAACAGCTCATATTAAGTAGTTTACAACATTCAGGCACGGTATTGTACACTGCCGGTTAATAGGTTCTGTTTCATTTTTGTACTTAATCTTGTAACCTTCTTTTATTGGCTGCGCAGGAAAAAAAAATGGCTGCGCAGAAAAAAAAATTAGCTGCGCAGGAAATCTTCAACGGCTGCGCAGAAAAAAAAAATAACTGCGCAGGAAAAAAAATTAGCTGCGCAGTCATTTTGGGTTGCTTCACTATTTAGTGAATTTAGCCACTTTTAGCATCTCTTGCAGCTTGCTGCCGGGAGTAAAAATTACGCCTGCTTTCTTTACTGCCGATCCTGTTACTGCTTCGGGGGTCTCTTTTCCTTCGCTGCTGAGCGTGATACGAAGGCTGCCCAAATCGCCCAACCGGATGATTCTGCCTTCGGATAAACCCAGTACGGCTTCTTCGACCATGGCATAGAGCACGGCGCGAATATCTGCGCCATTTACTGTGCTTGTCTTTTCTATGGCTTTGGTTAAGCCATCAAGAGTTATTTCCTTGCCATGTACAGGAGTTGCATAATACTTTTTTACGCCGCCGCCTGCTACGCCCGGCTGACCTCTTTCTACTGATTTAATCTGTATCGCCATTTTTTTAAATTTTTATGTCCTTTTGGACGGTTTATAATTTGTTTAATTCTTTTAGTAACGTAAGGTTTTGTGTTTTATTGTATGCTATTGCGCCGCTTTTCCTATTTTAAACAAGGCCTGTATTCGCAAATCTATTTCCTTGAATACAATTAATTGAGGAATAAAAGAAATCACAATGTCGGGGGTAACAGCGTAGTTAAATGTCATACCGGTAAATAGTAAAGGGACAAATTCAAATATTGTGTGTTTTTCTGCATTTTTTTCATAATAGGTATCTCCGCGATATTCTCGATACATGTTGTAAAAAAATGCAAATTCTATGCCTATTCCACCGAAGCATCCGAAATTGAACCTGTTTTTTTGATAGCAGATGCCCCCGAACTGCAGCGGCAGGGCGATAGCGTGAGTATGCCACAATTGTTTAAAAAATACAGCGTGTGATGCTGAATTTTGCATTATCATCCAATCATCATTGTTAGAGTTCTCTCGAAACATGCCGTAGCTGTAGGCAAGCCCTATATTAAACCAAAAACGCTTTTTTTCAAGTTGATAGCATCCCCCAGCATTCATCGTGAAAGTCAAAATCTTACTTTCGCTTAACCTGCTCATTTTCGGAGTACTAAAAAGCGTTCCCGTTTGCAGATATGGTCCAAAATAGTGCCTGAGCGGCGTTTTTTGTGCAAAACCTGTCAGGCTTACGGCTAACAGTAATAATGTGATAAATTTATTCATTTTTTCTCTGATTTAATGTGTGTAAAATTGTTTTAAAACTATCTGAATACTTGAAATGCAATACTTTCCAAGTAACCTTTCCTGTCAAAATAAAATTGAATAGATTCTGAATCTTTGCTTTCACAAACCGGCAATGCTACCTGTGTGTAGTAAACCCTGTCTTTAGCACCCGCAAAGAGTTTTTGTTTATTTAGCAACACAATATTCAGTTCTTGTACTTGAAAATATCTAAAAAAATCCTTGATGTGTAAATATTGACTGAAAGTAACATCTTCATATACTATGCTATAGTAATGCTTATTGTCAAAATGTACACTGTGAATCCACACACTATCTCCTTTCTCCAAATATACAAAGTCCTTATATGCAAGACTGTTGACAATTATTTTATAGTAATCGGGGGTTTGCATGGAATCATAATGAAAAATTTCAAGTTCTCTATCAAGTGTAAAAGAATCAGGATTCCCTGCAAATTCTATCAATCTACTTGTTGTTGTATGCAAGAATAACGTTGAGCCTTTCAGGTGAGTTAAGTTAATGCATTCCTGCTTATGGTCTTGAGCAAACAAGTACAAAACTTGAAAAAACAGCAAAATAGTTATCAATAGCTTTTTCATCTTCTTTATATCTAAAAATCCCAAGCGGTTATAAATAAATATCTCAATCTTTTCCTGCAATCAAAATATAACTCAATATTAACCAGTT
>JAISAD010000143.1 GCA_031266895.1 Bacteroidales bacterium | reverse complement strand
ATTGATCGCAATCAGAAACTGATTTTTAATGAACTGCTGGCGCAGCAAGTGCAGCAATATGATGCCGCAAGGCCCTATCATGCCTCTTCACCACTGTGGGGCTGGGGACATAAAGAGTGCTTTACTGAGGGCGATTCGCACTATTGGGGTGTCTGGTGGGGCGAAGAACCGTTTGAAGTGTGGAAAAATAAGGTTGGGCGTTTCATGTCAGAGTTCGGATTTCAATCTTATCCGCAAATGTCCGTTATTGAGCAATTTACAAATAAAGATGAGCGCCGGTTAAATTCTTCTGCCATGCAAAATCATCAAAAACATGCAAGAGGAATGGCGTTGATCGGCAGTGCTATGCAACAATATTTTTATGAACCTGACAACTTGGCCGATTTTCTGTACATCAGTCAGCTGACGCAGGCATTGGGCACAGGTCAGGCTTTGGAAGTTTTTCGCATGAAAATGCCTTACTGCATGGGTGCACTCTATTGGCAATTGAATGATTGCTGGCCGGTGGCATCGTGGAGTTCTATAGATTTTTACGGTAACTGGAAAGCATTGCACTACGAAACGGCACGTCAGTATCGCAACATTATAATAGCCTGTGATACATTTTGTCATAGCGGCACCAATATTTATATTGTGAATGATAACCTGTCAGATATTGTCGGCATTTGCACACTAGAATTAACCGATTTTCAAGGCAATCTGTTAAGTTCTGAAAATATAGCTCTAACCGCCAAAGGTAACAATTCTAATTATCTTACTTATTATCAATTAAATGAAAAATATGAGAACAGAAAAGAGAGCTGTTTTTTGCGTATCATTTTTAAGGACAATAATTTTAATATCCTCGCAGAAAAAGTACATTTTTTCTTATATCCCAATGCATTGCAACTAAAACCATGTCGAAGCGCCATAGTTTTAGGCGTGCCGGAAGCTCCAAAAGGCAAAACAAAACATGACGTCTCCCATTTTCCCCACATAGAGTCTGGAGATAACCTGCAAACCGACTTTAGTTTTATTTGCGAAACCGATACGACACAAATTTACGTGCTCACTTTAAGCTCCCCATGCTTAAAATATGGCGTAGCTGTTGAGGCTGATGCTCCCTGTCGTTTTTCCGACAATTACTTTCTGCTGATGCCTGACGAGGAGAAAAAAATAACGATAACTATAGACACAAAACCTGCTTCACCCACTGTTACCCGATTTGATATTCGGAGTTTTGGAAAGTAAGCAGATTGCTATTTTTGCTATCTTTGCAAAAAAATAGCGAAACTCAGAACCATCACAATGACCGGTAAATTAATAGTGATTTCAGCCCCTTCTGGCGCAGGAAAAACCACATTGGTAAAGACGTTGCTGGCACAAAAGCCAAATCTTGTTTTCTCCATTTCGGCGGCAAGTCGCACAAAAAGAATGCACGAAACCAATAAAAAAGATTACTATTTTCTCTCCGTAAGAGAGTTTAAAAATAAGATTGACAACCATGAATTTTTAGAGTGGCAGGAGGTCTATCCCAACCAGTACTATGGCACATTGCTGTCGGAAATTGACCGAATATGGGCTACAGGAAACCATGTTGTTTTTGACGTGGATGTGCTTGGTGGCCTCAATATCAAGAAGCATTTCGGCGCACGTGCACTTACCATTTTTATCAAGCCTCCTTCCATAACGCATCTGCAACAGCGCCTGCAAAATCGGGGAACAGAAAACGATGAATCGCTGAAAAAACGACTCTCAAAAGCCGAATTTGAACTCTCTTTTGAAAACCGGTTTGATGTGGTAGTGGTCAATGACAACATTCAAACAGCACAGAGAGAAATTGTGGAAGCAATTGAGAAGTTTTTGAATGAGGAGATGGAGGGTTAAATGAGAAATAAATTGCAATCTGTAATCCTTAATTAAATGAAAGTAGGTCTTTTCTTCGGGTCTTTTAATCCCATTCACATCGGGCATTTGATTATTGCCGAATATTGCTTGGAACATAGTGATTTATGCGAAATTTGGTTTGTAGTTTCCCCTTGTAATCCACTCAAAAAAAAGGCAACTCTTTTAGCAGAACATCACCGTCTTTATATGACAAAATTGGCTATTGAGAACGATTTTCGCTTTCGGGCATGCAATATCGAATTTAAATTGCCCTATCCTTCCTATACAGCTACAACCTTAATGCGACTTTCTGAGAAATATCCCGACAAAGAGTTTGCTTTGATTTTGGGAGATGACAATATGGAAAATATAGAAAAATGGCGCAATTGGGAATATATACTTGATAATTATAATGTTATAGTTTATCCAAGATATGGCTTTGACCAAGCTGCCGCTGCAAAATATCCACACGTAAGTTATGTAAATGCACCGCTGATGGAATTATCGGCCACACAAATTCGCGAAAATATTAAGGCAGGACGGCAAGTGCGCTACATGCTGCCGGATACCGTATGGCATTATATTGATGAAATGGGATTTTATAAAAAATAATAGGCTTCCCTGATTTTTCCGTAAAGCATTCTTTCTTTTGATTGCAGCGCTAAATGGCGTGGCGGTTTATTTCTCCTCTTGAGGAAATTTTAATATAAATACAATTTATTAAAGAAAAAACTGTATTTTTGCCAGATAAAAACAGAATAATGAAGCGGAAAAACTGGGTGATAGAAAATTTGGAAATCATAGATGCCGGCGCAGAGGGAAAGGCTGTGGGCAAGCATGAGGGGTTGACTGTTTTTGTTCCTTATGTAGTACCGGGTGATATAGCAGATGTGCAGGTTTTTAAGCGGAAAAAGGGTTATTTGGAGGCTAAATTATTGAAAATAAATAAATTATCTCCTTATAGAATTGATCCGAAATGTAGCCATTTCGGATTGTGCGGCGGTTGTAAATGGCAAATTATGGATTATACCCAACAGCTTTTCTTTAAACAGAAACAGGTAAAGGATAATTTTCAACATCTTGGCAAATTTGAATATCCGCCAATTATGCCTATTTTAGCGTCTGAAAAGTACTATTTTTACCGTAACAAATTGGAATTTACCTTCACCAATTTGCGTTGGTTGGATAACGAGGATGTTGCACGACAAAATAACGGAGAACCCATTGATACAAAGGGGCTTGGATTTCATATTCCCGGTAAATTCGATAAAGTATTAGATATTCAACAGTGCTATCTGCAAACAGATCCAAGCAATGCTATTCGATTGAATATAAAGAAGTTTTGTATAGAAAATACATTGCCTTTTTATAATATTCGCACCCATGAAGGACTAATGCGCAACCTCATCATTCGCACTGCTTCATCGGGCGAAGTGATGGTAATTGTAGTTTTTACGGAGGCCTCCGACAAGAGTTTATCGTTGATGCGATTTCTTCAAACAAAGTTTCCAAGCATAACTTCCTTATACTATGTAGTCAACGCCAAACTCAATGACTCAATTTCCGACTTAACACCGATACTGTTTCACGGCACTGCTTACATCACGGAAATGATGGAAACACTGCAATTTAAAATCAGTCCGGTATCGTTTTTTCAAATCAATAGCGAACAGGCGTTACAACTTTACAGGGTAACGCGCGAATTTGCTCAAATTGGGAAAGATGACATTGTGTATGACCTTTATACAGGCACAGGCACAATTGCCAATTTTGTAGCGGCACAGGCCAAAAAAGTGATAGGTATTGAATATGTGGATGCCGCAATTGAAGATGCAAAAGATAATGCACAGCTAAACGGCATTGTTAATACGTGCTTTTTTGCCGGCGACATGGCAAAAGTGTTTACGAAAGATTTTGTGGAGACTAACGGCAAGCCCGATATTGTGATTACCGATCCGCCGCGTGCCGGAATGCACGCAAATGTTATTGAACAATTGTTGACACTTCAACCCAAACGTATCGTATATGTAAGTTGTAATCCGGCCACACAAGCCCGAGACATCACATTACTTTCCACCTGCTATCGGGTAATCAAAATACAGCCTGTGGATATGTTTCCACACACACACCATGTAGAAAATGTAGTGCTGTTAGAGTTACAATAGTACAATTATGCAATGATATAGTCCACAAATAATGCTGGAGTATGTACCTGCTCCATAGGAATTTCTCCGGTTTTTACTATCTGTTGCGCCTCTACAATTACCATATCGGCAGCAGTGGCCATAAGTGGATTAAAATTTTGAGTAGTTCCTTTATAGATGCAATTACCGGCCTCGTCGCACACACTCGCCCCAATCAGAGCAATATTGGCACGCAACGATTTTTCAAGCAGGAATTCCTTGCCATCTACCGTTATTTTCTGTTTGCCTTTTTCTACTATAGTCCCTACACCGGTGGGCGTAAGTACGCCGCCTAATCCGGATCCTCCACAACGTATCTGTTCAGCTAGCGTACCCTGAGGCACAAATTCAATTTCAATTTCTTTATTATTGTATTGCTCAATTGTGGCCGGATTAGTGCCAATATGCGAACAAATAGCCTTGCATATCTGTTTATTAGCCACCAGCAATCCTACCCCTTTATCGGGATAAGCAGTGTCATTCACTATCACTGTAAGATTTCTTACCTCGCTTTTACTCAAGGCTTTCAATAATCTGTTAGCAGAACCCACACTTAAAAAACCACCAACCATAAGAGTCATCCCCTCTTTTATCATTGCAACAGCCTCTTCTATTGTTATTTTCTTTGCCATAATCTATAGTGCTTTTCAAAACGCAAAGATACAAAAAAGAATTAAAAGCAGCAGCAAAAGAATTTTTTACTATTTTTGCACCCACAAAAGCCACTTTAGCTCAGTTGGTAGAGCAACGCATTCGTAATGCGTAGGTCGGGAGTTCAAGTCTCCCAAGTGGCTCCGATAAAAGCCACTTTACAGTGGTTTTTTTCGTTAACATTCTTTCAATACTTCCACATCAAAAGAAAGGCTAAAAAATAATTACCCCATTACCCTAATTTTCCCTATTTCCGGTAGCAAATTTCGCTATTGTCTAAGTAAAAATGAATTGTCTTCCTATAAGGGTATTTATAGGAAGGTTTTTTGTGCCCTGCCCCGCACGGTGAGGGCAAGCGCCGTCATTGCAAAGAACAAAGCAGCCGCTCTTCCCCAACCATAACTAATAATCAGAAAATAATTTTAAGATCATAATCACAATTGTAAAGAATGAAAAAGAATCAAGAACATTTTTTTAAAAAAGCATACTCACGATTGGTGCTTTTTTCTATAGCTGTACTGTTCCTTTCGACGGGAACAGTGCAGATGGCCAAGGCTCAGAATACTATCGCCTTCACGGCAGGGTCGTTGCCAGCGGCAATTGTAGTTTCGGGAGATCCTGTAACATTTGCTGTCACAGTCACCAACACCACGAGTTCCCTGATACCGGCGGGATACAAGCTGAAAGTCTTTATCTCCTCGGCCAGCTGGTATATCAACTCGGCCGCAATCGGCGCCAGCGCACTCACTGTTGACTCCCGCAATGGAGATACGGTTACCTTCCTTCTGCCCTCTATCGCGGCCTCGACAGGGTCTATGGTTAATATCAGTGTAACTCCGAAGTGCGGCATCAGGGGAGGTGCCGATCATATCCATTATACGGTTTATAATGCAAGCGGCCAGCGGGCATCGGATCTTAATTACGACGCTTACCCTGGTGGCATAGCCAATGTGCTGGAGCCTATTATGAACTTTACGCCGCAGGCATCTGCCATGGTGCGGCTAAATGTAAATGCCACCCGCACGCACAACATCACCCAAACCCAGCCCGGCGCCTATGCCCGGCAGATAAAAGTGGTGCAGGCCGTGGACACCAATACGGTGCGGCTGATAAGGCTGGAGGTAAGCAGAGACAACTCCACCTGGATTCAAGTGGCAGAGTCCCTTATTACGCGTGCCGCAGGAAGCTATGCCTATAATTTCAATTCGCTGCTTTTGGCCCAGCTTGGCTACACCGGCAACCGCCTCAACCCCAATGATGTGATCTACTTTCGCGAAACCATAAGGCTCACCTCCTGCACCGGCAACAGCAGCTCTGCCTACACTAACTACTACGGCGCCAATGGA
>JAISAD010000128.1 GCA_031266895.1 Bacteroidales bacterium | reverse complement strand
GTCCACGTAACGCTGCCGTCTGCTTTCAGCCTGGCCGCGTCCAGTTTAGCATCTAGTTGCGTTTGGACAGCCGAGGTAACGCCGCCCAGGTAGCCAAGTTCGGTGTCGGTAACGCTGGCGGCAAGTTTGCTGGCGCTGATTGCGCCGGTGTCGATAGCGTCATTTACGTTTGATGGCGTAATTTTTTCTACCTGTTTTTGTTTGATTATTGTCTGTGCCATAATTATTAATGTTTATTGATTATTATTTACTATGATTGCTTCTAAAAAAAGCCTGTCGTCAGGTCGTACATCGTATCTTGTAAGGGTTACACCTCCGTTATTGGAATATTCATCGTAATCCTGGCCGTAATAGAGTAATTGGCCGTTGAGGAATAGCCGCGTGCTTGATGGCACAAAGGTTTCAATGGTCATGAATGAATTTGGGCCGGTGTCGGGATCTTCCTGCAAACCTATATTTTCCCTTATGCCTACAGCTTCTATCATGTTTTTCAGCACCACTCCCTGACTTTGCGAAAGTGCCTTTTTGTTATTGAACTCTATCTTAGCATCCAAGCTGTCTATTACGTCAGCAACATTCAGCTTTTTTACATCAATTTGAGCATCAGACACAGTGCGCTGCAGTGCCTCATTCGCAATTTGCCGCTGTATCGCTATATCCCTTGCCCACCTGTTTGGCTTTTTGCGCAATGGTGTATCCGAAAGGATTATTTTATAGCTGTAGGGGTCGAGAATATCGCGCTCAATGGACTGTATCCGGATGTCTTTATCCACGCCAACTTCTGCATCTGTAATATGTATGGACTGGCCTGCTGTAAAGATATTATCCGTTGCGGCATACCTGTCTTTGAGATACATGCGGTCAATTTCAAGGGTATATTTTACAAGAGGAGAAAAGTTTTCGGCATAATATTGATTTGCCTTGTTTTTCAGCCTTGTTTCGGCGTTGGTGATATACGATTTCGGTAGCGCGATATTGGTAAGCACATACATGTCGCCAACGGCGATGCGGAAAGCCGTATTATCCTCAGAAGGAAATTTGTATCCTTTTTCCTCATACGGATTAAGCGTAAACTTGTGCGTATTGTGGTCGTAAGAGGCGATATTGAAATTGACCAATCCGGCAAGGCTTCCGGTGTTGAAGGTGAGCTGGGCGCTTTCCGTAAGCAGATACTTACTATTACCTGTCACGTTCGCCGTATAATTATCGTGGTTCCCTGTAGTGTCATCCAGTCCTTTCAATGCCAGCCATTCCTGATAATCGTCGCCATTGTCCTGCCATTTGGCATTAAGATTGAACATCGCGTTATCGATAAACTCATTTACGTTATCCGGAACAAGGGCACTTACCGTTCCTATTCTTTCCGGCTTTATCTCATCGAAATATTTGATTTTTTCAAATATGCCCACCGGCAAAGTAGCATAACTCTCCTCTATATAACTGTTGTTTTTCACCTTGCCGGGCAGGCACAGGCGGTCGGCGCGATAGCGTTCTGTTATATTCTCGGAAGAGCCATAAGCATACAGGCGCGTAACCTGATTGTTGGTGCTCGCATTGTCGCGAGACAGATTGTACAGCCCCTTATTTGCTCCATACTTTAACGGGTATTGAAATACCGTTGAAACCTTAATGAAATTAAGGGTATTAATCCCATTGTTGTTGATGACAAACTCCGTATCAAACTCTGTGCAGAGCGATTGCAGCACGGATAAGCAGTTGTCGCTTTCCGAGAACTCAATGTTAATAGTCTTATCCTCTCCTTCAACAACCCCCAGTATCCACTCTCCCGGAAATACCCTGTTGGCATTGGTAATCAATACCTGCGCAAATCTCGTTAAGTCCCCGATTAAATTATTGCCCCAAACATCCTGAAGCTCGCTGTTTACGGTGTTGCCGCTTAGCAGATAAGCCACCCGCATCAGGTCGTACTGCACGCCCTCGAAGGTGAGTTCGCAGGTATATTTTCGGGTGCTTTCTTTTTTAATTTTAGGCGGCTGATTCAGCTTATACAGCCTGCCAAACACCGTAATGCTGTCGCCGACTGCATAATTTTGCGCTGCCGCCGCTTCTACCGTAACCTTAACCACATCCTCATTCAGCAGCGTAATCAACTGTCTGGCATCAGTCATCATTACCATATTGCCGAAGTCGGCAAGCTGATAGGTAGTGTTATCTCTGCGTGTTACGGTAAGGTTGTTCATGGGCTATAATTTTGGCCATAAATAAGTTACATCGACGGTTTCCTGCGCCGTAACAAACGTCTGCAGCCCGTCGGTAATACTGCCTGTAATTACCAGGTAATAAATGCCGGCATTGAGGTTGGGCAAATTCTCGGTATCGTCCCACCCGTCGAGCGTTCTTAGCTTTTTATCAGCGATATAGGCGTTATAGTAATGTCCGCCGCCGCCGGCAATGCCCAAGTCGCCAACATAGCCGCCTTGCCTTACTGTCAGCCTGTACACCCGCTTCACCGGCTCAGGCTCTACAAGCGTAAGCTTGAATGTGCCTGTCATTTTACCGTCCCGAAACCTTTTAATTACAGATATCTCTTCCTGCGGATAAACCATGTAAAGCAAAGGCATCCTGCCGTTAACCTCCACCCTGAGTTGCAATAATCTGTTTTTGCTAAAAAGGCCAAGAAAGTATGGCAGCCTTACCATAAAATCGTAAGCGCTTTCGTCCACAAAAAAGCAGTCAAGAGTCAATTTGCGGGGTTCGTAAACCATAAGTTCCAAATCGACACTTTCGCCGTGTTCCTCTGCCCAGGAGTGCGATAGGGGCTTTTTGAGTTTCGGCCGGTCGAAAAGGCCGCCTCCGGACTTTACAAATACGCTGCAGTCTCTGAATTTATGTTCGTCAATAAAGTAATCTATCCTCATTATATTCCCCCTCCATTTGCCCGAATGGCCAGCTCTATGCCTTCGAGTGTTCTGCTCATATTGCTGATATTATTATTAATGGCGTGAAGCCGGTAGGTATTGTTGGATATATCGCTCAGATGCCTTACGGATATGTTCAGATAGTTATTCGCTTCTATCTGATTCATGCGCATAGCGTTCAGGTAGCCTTCGATAGCGCTCGCCTGCTCGGCGGTGATGCCTTTGATGCTGCCGGCAAGGCCATTCTCGCCCGAAATGTCTTCAAATATACCATCAAACACATCATTAAGTGCTTCCATTCGGTGTAATCCGCCGAGAAAAATTTCATGAAGCATCTCTTCCATCTGCCATCTTTCGTCGTAGGTATATTCGCCCTCTTTTTGTCCGGCATTAGCAGTAAAAGTATGCGTATTTCCATTCTCGTCCACATACGTTATCACGTTGCCTGTTCCGTTTCCTGACTGGTCTGCCTGTCCGAAATAATCCAAAGCGTTTAAAAATCCGGTAAGATTGTCCTCTAAATATTTTTGTAAAACAGTGTCTATAACAATTTTTCGTATAGCAGTCCTTACAATGTCTGCCATATCCAAGGCTGCGATGCCACCCCGATTGAAAGCATCAACAAGTATGTCGCCCAGTTCCTGCGCATAACTTTTAATATCGGTTTGCATGAAAGCATTGTGCATCTCCAGCTCCAGGTCGGCTATCTGATTTTCCAGAGCATCAATCTGTGCCTGCCACTCTGCTATAGCTTCCCAGTCGGTTTTTTTCTTCTCTTTTTCCAACTCTATCTGCTCTTTCAACTTTTCTATTTGAGCGTTGTAATTGGCAAGTATTCGTGCTTGCGTTTGCAACTCTAACGACCCCGCCAGACTGCCTGCGCGCCGTTATGCCTCTTTTTCTTCCATTTCCTACAAAATTCGGAAAGTAAAAAGCGCCCTTCCGTTCATTTTTTGTGCTATTATTGCATTATAAATAACTCATTTTCACCAGCATACAAAAAAAT
>JAISAD010000023.1 GCA_031266895.1 Bacteroidales bacterium | reverse complement strand
ATGTGATGAAATTCTTTGTGGAATCCCTCATTAAAGGGATACTTTTTCCGCGTGCCGCTGCCATGACCTATCAAATCTTTGTAGCCATTATCCCGATGTTGCTGGCATTTTTTGCGGCCATTTCCTTTTTTGGAGAGCCTGTTCGCCTGAGCATCATGTCGTTCATACAGTCCGTTGTTCCACAATACACCTGGCCGACTATTTCGTCTGTTATAGCAGAGGTAGTGATGACAAAAAATGGAGCGCTCTTCTACACCTCCATGATTATGGGATTATATTTGACTTTCCTGGGCGCTAATTCCATTATTAATACGCTGAATATTACCTATTTTGATATTGAAAAGCGCACTTTCTTTCCACAACTTTTAGTCAGTATCGTCATGGTATTGGTCTTTTTTGTTGTAGTGGCACTTACTGCCGGCATTTTCATTGCCACGGCTTACCTGTTTGGCTACATTAACAGGTACATTTTCGATTCTGCCCTCTTCTACACTTATGCTGTAGCCATTTTCCGATGGCTGCTCATATTTATGGTAGTTTACCTGGGTATTTCTGCGCTCTTCTATTTTGCTCCGCTCAACAAAAAATACTTCCGCTTCTTTTCAGCCGGTTCTACCTTTTCTACCCTGATGCTTATCATTTTGCTCTATGGCCTGAATTTTTATTTTTCGCATTTTTCCAACTATAATCTTATCTACGGCTCTATTGGCGCCCTGCTAGCCGTTTTGCTTTGGTTTTACTGGAGCTGTATTATCATTCTTATCGGTTTCGATCTTAATGTCAGTATCTGCATTGCCCTACAAAACCGGAAAAAGGAGAATGAAACATTAGTCATTGAAAGTAGCGTACTGCATTAAAAAAAAGAGAGCCTTTTTAGACCCTCTCTTTTAGATATTTAATCAAATTGATTTATTTCTTAACTTTTACCGAACCAGTTTTTTGAACAAAATTAGTTGCCCGTTTGGCAGCAATCCCATCAATCGTAAAAGTAACTTGGTCACCTCCTTCACCATTAGAAGATACTGTAAACTCATAAGTTTTTCCTTCCTCAAAAACGAAATCATCAGCACGTCCATAATCCCCCGCTGCAATCCACATTTTGTCGTCCGGAGTAGGATTTGTTATGCAAAAATCATAAGTTCCTGCAGGTATTTCAATAGAAACAGATGTGTTGAATACAATGTTTGAAGTATTTAAATTTCCATCTGCATTGGCAGGAATTTTATATTCAAATGCATTGTAAATAGCTGAAGAAACATTACCCGAAGCAGTCAAAGCTCCCTGTGCCGGAAATACGTCACCGTAAGCGCTACCATCGGCATCCAATAGCATTTGATAGCCGGATCCATCACTCCATACATCGCCCGCTGTTAAAATAACAGTAGCAGTGAGTGTTGTTGGTGGTGTCGGAGGAACATCCTCTTTCTTTACCGTTACCATACAAGTGCCCTTTTTTCCGCCGGCTTCTGCGGTAATAGTAGCCGTACCTTCTGCAATAGCCGTTACTTTACCGTTACCATCTACGGTGGCTACAGCAGAATTGCTGCTGGTCCAGGCCAATGTATATTCTGCCTTTTCAGGCGTTACAGTGGCGTTTAATTGAGAGGTTTGCCCCTCTTTTAAGGAAAGAGTACTCGGGTTTACCTCTACTTTTTCTACATCCTTTTTACAGGACATTACTGTGAATCCCAATGCCATCGCAATCAGGAAACAGGTTGTGATTTTTGAAAACTTTTTCATACGTGTTTTTGTTTTTTAAGTTATGAATTATTTTTGTCTGCTTACAAAAGGCGACAGGCGTTCGCGTAAATTTCCATTTAGGCAGAAATTTATTTCCGTCAGGATGAAAATTTACTTGCGTCCCTGCGAAATTTCGACAAAACAGATTTTTGGAAATTTCTGTAAGTTGTTGATTTTCAGATAAATCTAGGGGGGGGGGTAAATGCCAAAAACTTTGAGACTGCGCAACAGCAAAACTTAAAACGCCTGAAAATGGCATTTTAAAAGCGGTGTTCCAACTCGCCAAAAGCGCTGTGCAAACTGTTTCTGACATTATAATTATTTTATTTTGATAATAACAAATGATATCGGGTGCAAAGATATAAAAAAAATAGAATACACAGAACAAATAGAGAATAAAAAAAATACAGGCATTAATAGTATCTTTTTTTTGTATTTTTGCAGCGTAAAATACGCTAATATGTTTAATGAACCCTTTTATCGTTTGGCCTTGCAGTATCAGGAGAATTTAGGAAATCAGTCTATTAAAAAACTGATTCGTGAATTTGGCAGTGCAGAAGAAATTTTTCGGCAATCCGCTAAGCAGTTGCATTTGAAAGGCATGCCTCGTAATGTGTCGCCGCTTGCCGTTACCTCTGCAATGCGCGATAAGATAGAGCGCGAATTGGAGTATATGGCACGCTTTAGCATTAAGTGCTGTTTTTACACGGACGAGTGCTATCCCAAGCGGTTAAAAAATTGCATAGACGCACCCTATCTATTCTATTATCAAGGAAATAATGATTTTGACAGAGCCAAAATGCTGTCGATAGTGGGCACGCGCAACATGAACAGCTACGGCCGCGATGCAGTAAAGAAGCTGGTGTCGGAATTAGCTCCCTACGATGTCTCTATTGTGAGCGGTCTGGCTTTTGGGGTGGATGCGGCGGCACATGAACTGGCACTTGATTATGGTTTGCACACCATTGCAGTCATGGGATCGGGTTTCGGTCACATCTATCCGGCTATCAACAGAAAACTGGCGGTACGTATTGTGGAGTGCGGCGGTGCACTGATAAGTGAGTTTCCTTACGATACACTGCCCGATCGCACCAATTTTCCGCAACGCAACCGTATTATTGCCGGCATGAGCGATGCTACGTTAGTAGCCGAAAGCGCTCAAAAAGGAGGAAGTATTATCACAGCATTCATTGCCAACTCCTACAATCGAGATGTCTTTGCAGTGCCCGGGTCGCTCTTTGATCCCTCTTATGAGGGATGCCATGAACTCATACGCACCAATATTGCTGCTATTGCCTGTTCGGGCAGCCATTTAGCCGATATGATGGGTTGGACGGAACAGGGGACAGAAGCAGTGCAGACTTCACTTTTTGTAACGCTCAATGAAGAGGAAGAATTATTGATAAATTTTATTCAAAAAACAGGACAGCGTTCTATTGATGAAATAGTTACAAATTATCCTAATTTCACTCCGTCACACATTGCTTCTATTTTACTAGGTTTGGAGTTGCGTGGCGTAGTAGCGTGCCTACCGGGCAAAATTTATCGTTGTTAAAAACAATTTTTTAGCTTGACTGCTTTATAACAGTGCCGATAGTTTGATATTATTTGTGGCAAAGTAGCTTTTGCCGTATGGGAAACAACGCCTGTTTTTTACTCAAAAGAGAGTATTGCCTGTTTAATCCGTTCAATAGCTTCCCTTAACTCTTCTTCACTGATAATCAATGGCGGCGCAAAGCGAATGATATGCTGGTGTGTTGGTTTGGCCAATACCCCCAGTTCTTTCATCTTTTCGCACACATCCCAAGCCTCTTTACCGTTTTTAGGACGGATAACAATAGCATTAAGCAGTCCTTTTCCGCGAATTTGCTTGATCATGTCACTTTGAATCTTGCTTGACTCTTCGCGGAATATGTTTCCAAGATATTCGGCTCTTTCGGCTAATTTTTCTTCTTTTATCACTTCCAGGGCAGCAATAGCTACTTTGCAAGCTACAGGATTGCCACCAAAAGTAGATCCGTGTTCACCGGGTTTAATATTAAGCATAATATCATCGTCAGCCAGCACGGCAGATACGGGCATAACGCCACCTGAAAGTGCTTTCCCCAAAATCAGGATATCGGGTCGAACTCCTTCATGGTCGCAAGCCAGCATTTTGCCCGTGCGGGCGATACCGGTTTGCACTTCATCGGCAATAAAAAGTACATTTTTAGCCTTGCAGAGGTCGAAAGCCTTTTTTAAATAACCTTCATCGGGTACGTAAACGCCGGCTTCCCCCTGAATAGGTTCTACCAGAAAACCCGCTACATTAGGATCTTCCAAAGCCGCTGTCAGCGCAGGAATATCATTATAGGGCACGCGAATAAATCCGGGAGTGAAAGGACCAAAACCGCCATATGCTTCGGGGTCGTTCGACATCGAAACAATGGTTATGGTTCTGCCATGAAAATTGCCATCGCAAACAATCATTTTGGCCTGATTTTCGGGCAGACCTTTCTTGTCATAACCCCAGCGCCGGCACAATTTAATAGCTGTTTCATCGGCTTCAGCGCCTGAATTCATCGGTAACACCTTGTCGTAGCCGAAAGTTTCGGTAATATATTTTTCATACGTTCCCAGGCAGTCGTTATAAAAGGCACGCGAAGTGAGGGTAAGCGTTTGCGCCTGCTCTATCATGGCTGCTACAATTTTAGGATGACAGTGCCCTTGATTTACAGCAGAATAAGCCGAAAGAAAATCAAAATATTGCTTGCCTTCCACATCCCATACAAAAGGACCCTTTCCACGGGATAACACTACCCCAAGCGGATGATAATTGTGCGCTCCATACCTGGATTCCATTTCCATAGCTTGTTTGCTACTTATAATCTTTTCTATCATAGCTATTTAGTTTTTATTATGACTTTTAATTTTTCGAGTTGCAAATATACATGAAATTTTCCAATTCTGTGCACAGAGAGATAAAAATTAGAAGACAGAACGTAAATAAGGGAATGCAATACGGCCTCTTTCTTCCTGCAAAACATATATTTTCAAGCTGTTGCTTTTATGTGGCATTTATATAAGGTGTAATAAGCTAAAAAATTGTAATTTTGCCGCGCAATTCAGTGTTTAATAAAACGATTAAAAATCAATTCTTTATGAATGCAAACATAGCTTTAATAGCGGGCAGGGCCAACCCCGAATTGGCACAAAAGGTAGCCGGACATCTTGAGATGCCGCTTTTGGATGTCTCAATTACGCAGTTTAAAGACGGTGAAATTCAAGCCTATTATAACGAAACCATTCGCGGGAAACATGTCTTTATTATCCAACCCACTTTTGCGCCATCTGATAATATTTTGGAGTTGCTTATTTTGATTGATGCGGCCAAACGGGCTTCCGCCTACAAAATTATTGCAGTGCTTCCCTATTTCGGTTATGCACGCCAGGACAGAAAAGACAAACCGCGTACCTCTATCGGGGCTAAGCTGATGGCCAATCTATTGTCGGCCGCCGGTGTGGACAGGCTAATTACCATCGACCTGCATGCCGACCAAATTCAGGGCTTTTTTGAAATTCCGGTTGACCACCTTTATTCGTCAAATGTCTTTATTCCTTATTTGAAAAATTCGGGCATTAATAATATATGTATTGCCTCGCCTGATACCGGAGGCACCAAACGAGCCTCTACCTACGCCAAAGTGCTTAATTGCGAGCTTGCTATCGGCTACAAGCAGCGCATAAAGCAGAATGAGGTGGCTTCTCTCCAGATTTTGGGAGATGTAGTCGGTAAAAATGTAATTTTGGTAGATGATATTATTGATACGGGGGGCACGCTTTGCAAGGCTGCACAAAAAATCAAGGAGCTGGGAGCTGCCAGCGTAATAGCCATGTCGGCGCATGGGCTCTTTTCAGGCAATGGTCTTGATAATATTGAAAATTCAGTTCTTGATAAGGTGGTTGTTACTGATACCGTCCCATTGAAACGCAAATCGGCCAAAATAGAGGTAGTTTCGGTAACCAAATTGATTGCCGATGTTATTCGAAGTGTAATGGATCACACCTCTACAACATCTCATTTTTTTATTTAAACGATTAAGAAACAACATGCTAACAAATAAAACGCACATAGAACTGGAGCATCTTGGCAAGTATAAGTTGATTGCACACCTTAGCGAATATTTTCAGTTGAAAAATAATTCGTCGCGATTGGGGATAGGAGACGATGCTGCTGTAATTGCTCCTGCAAAGCCTAATGTGGTTATGGCCTCTAAGCTGATACAGGAGCACATTCATTTCGATTTGGCCTATTTTCCTCTTAAACACTTGGGTTATAAAGCCATAACGATTGCAGTATCCGATATTGCTGCCATGAATGCTCGCCCTACGCAAATAGGGGTATTATTAGCTGTTTCCAACCGTTTTTCCTTGGAAGCAGTAGAAGAATTAATGACCGGTATGCAGTTTTGCTGCACTCGTTATGATATTGATTTGGTAGGATTGGATATCACTTCGTCTCACACGGGTCTCTCTATAGCTGTTAATGCATTGGGAGAGGTGTCTCCCGAACAACTGACCACCCGCAATGGCGCTCAGGAGCGCGATCTGATTTGTGCATCCGGTGATTTTGGCGCGGCTTACACTGGCCTGTTGATTCTGGAACGTGAAAAAAAAGTGTTTGAGGTTAATCCCAAGCAACAGCCAGACCTTACCGGTCTTGACTACGTGTTGGAACGACAATTGAAGCCCGAACCGCGTGTAGATGTGGTGCACGATCTGGTCAAGTGCGGCATTCGTCCCAACGCCATGATTAACGTTTCCGAGGGATTGGCAGCGGCTGTATTGCAGATTTGTCAAGCTTCAAATTTGGGCTGTGAACTTTATGAAACGAAAATTCCTGTTGATGCAGTAACTTTTGAAACCTTGAAATCGCTGAATATAGTGGCTACTACCGTAGCGCTTAATGGCGGCGAAGATTACGAATTGCTTTTCACTGTGCCGCAGGCCGATTTTGACAAAGTGCGACAAATGGAGAATGTAGCTGTAATCGGCTACACTCAGGAATCTGCTGCCGGCTGTAATCTGATTACCAACGACCATCGTTCCATTGCTTTGCGGGCACAGGGATTCGAACAGAATGAATTGTAAAAATATTTTAACAGCACTTTGTTTGTATAATCTTTTTCGTATTTTTGCAATGGAAAAACATGAATTAACATTAAATCAATAACAACTAAAAATAGAGGAGGACACTGTTTTGTTAAAGGGTAGAAATCTTATAGATCCTTCGGATTTTACACGGGAAGAATTTCGTGAAATCTTCGATTTGGCACATCAAATTGTTGCAAATCCGGAAAAATTCAACAAAAGTTGCGAGGGGAAAATTTTGGCAACTCTTTTTTATGAGCCCAGCACTCGTACCCGTTTCAGTTTTGAGTCGGCCATGCTGCGGTTGGGCGGTCAAATTATCGGTTTTTCAGAACCAAATTCGAGTTCAGTGGCGAAAGGCGAGAGTATTGCCGACACCATTCGGACTATTGAATGCTACGCTGATGTGGCCGTGATGCGCCATCCGAAAGAGGGAGCGCCGCGCGTAGCAAGTCGTTACGTGAAAATGCCATTGATTAACGCCGGTGATGGTGGTCATCAGCACCCCACGCAAACACTGACCGACATTCTTACCATTGAACGATTGAAAGGGAGTGTGGAGAACAGGATCTATGGCTTTTGTGGCGATCTGAAATTTGGCCGTACTGTACACTCACTCATTAAGTTTTTGAGCAATTATGAAGGTGTTCGCTTTATCCTTATTTCGCCCGAAGAATTACGCCTGCCGGAGTATATTCGTGAAGAAATTCTAAAAAAACACCATATTCCATTTCAAGAAGTGGAGAAAATGGAACCTTACATGGGCGAACTTGATTTCCTTTACATGACTCGCGTGCAACGGGAACGCTTTTTTAACGAGGAAGATTACATAAGACTCAAAGACCGCTTCATTTTAGATAGAGAAAAGATGCAGCATGCCGGTAAAGAGACCTATATTTTGCATCCGCTGCCTCGTGTAAATGAAATCAGTCCAGAAGTGGACGATGATCCTCGCGCCCAATATTTTTCGCAGGCCAAAAATGGCATGTATGTTCGCATGGCGTTGATACTGAAACTTCTAGGAATATACTGATCAAATATTATCTTTATCTTCCATCCGTTTTCCCAACATTATTTCGGCTTTAGCGGTTTCACCATTTTGAATAAAATGGCGGATAGCAGTAGAACTGACGGTTTGATTGTCAATTATTAATTCTTCTACTTGCACCATTTTTAAACCTGATTTTTTCCCTAATTCAAGCATATTGATTCGGTTGCCCTGCCTGCCTTTACCAAAGGCATGGTCTGGACCCATAACCATGACTTTTGCTCCGATTTTGGTCACTATCAAGTTTTGAATAAACTGTTCAGCAGATAGTTGCGAAAATTGAAGTGTAAACGGAATAATAATCAGGCAGTCAATGCCTGCATTTTCCATAAAAGCTATTTTTTCATCTATAGTATTGATTAATACTAATTTATGATCTGGAAAGAGTACTTGTTGCGGATGCGGATCAAAAGTGAGTACCACTGATACTCCGCCAGTCTGCGCAGCTTGTTTTTTTACCTCTTTCAAAATACGCAAATGTCCCAAATGCACGCCATCGAAAGCGCCCACTGTTACAACAGTATTCTGTAAAATAGGAATATTTTCTATACCTCTAATTATCTGCATTTTGCGAATCAATGATTAGCGTAATTTGGCGCCAGCCTCTTTTTCAAAAGCGGTAATTAACTTGTTCATTGCCTTGTTGATTTCCTCATCAGTAAGTGTTTTTTCTGCATGTTGCAGTACAAATTTCAGAGCGTATGATTTTTGCGTTTCAGCTATCGGAGCGCCCTCATATACATCAAACAGCGTTACTTTTTTGAGCAGTTTGGAGCCATATTTATAGGCAATGTCTTCCAATATTTTGTAATTCAGTTGTTTGTCAACTACTAAAGCCAAATCGCGTTCTACTTCGGGATATTGTGCCAGCGGCGTAAAGCATACCGACTTGGCTAAAGCCTGTTTATAAAGTGTATTTAATTCAAATTCAGCATAATATAGTTCTCCTTTGCAATCAAAATATTTTAATACCTTAGGATGAATTTGACCAAAAGTAACTAAAAGTGCTCCGTTGATCGTATAACTCAAAACGTTCAGATAGGGCAATAAGGCAACTGTTGATTGTATTTCCATATTTTGCAATGGAATATTCAGTAAATTTAAAATATTATGCACCGCGTTTTTAAGGAAATAAAAGTCCAGTTTTTCACCTTTAGCTGACCAGTTGTCTTCATGTGTTTTTCCGGTAATGAACAGGGCGAGCTGTTCTTTTTCGAGAAAGCGTGCTGTTACCTCGTCGCTCTTTTTTGCATCAGGACTGGCACTGTAAATCTTGCCAAATTCAAAAAGGCACAAGTTGGCATTCTTGTTGTTGAGGTTGCGCATAACATTTTCCAACCCGGAAAAAAGCAATGTTTGCCGCATTACATTCAATTCATTGCTGACGGGATTGAGAATGTTAATAGCTTCATTTTTATTGATAAACGTAAATTTTTCGGCATAACTTTTTTTTGTCAGGGAGTTGTTCATCACCTCAAAAAAGCCGCTATGAGTCAAATAACGAGATATATTTTGCTGCCAATTTCGCCTTGTATCCTGTTTTACGGCTGCAAACGGATAGGCAAGCTGTTTGGATATTTCGATGTTGTTGTAGCCGTAAATGCGCAAAATCTCCTCAATCAAATCAATAGGACGGGTTACATCGTGCTTGCTCAATGGCACGGATATTTGCAGATGTTCTTCATCGGAAGAAAGAATTTCCATATCCAAATTGAGTAGAATTTCTACAATAGTCTGTTTGTCAATGTTTTTTTCGGCTATTCTATAGACCTCAGCATAAGGCAAATTGATTTTTGCAGGTGGAATAACGGTTGGATAAACATCTATAAGTTCCGACAATTGAGGAGATTCGGCATGTTTGGATAACATGGAAACGGCCAATCTCAGGGCGTAATCGCTATTTTCGGGATTGCAACCGCGTTCAAACCGGAAAGAGGCATCGGTTTTAAGGCCATGCCGTTTAGAAGTTCGCCGCACAGCCACAGGATTGAAGTAAGCGCTTTCTAAAAAGACATTTTTGGTTTTGGCGGTAATCCCGGAATGCAAGCCGCCGTAAACACCGGCAATACACATTCCCTCTTTCGCATTGCACACCATAAGGTCTTCGCTGCTTAATTTTATTTCATTGCCATCTAATGTAATAAAGGGTGTTTCATCAGGCAGATTTTTGATAATCACCTTATCTCCCTTAATTTTATCGGCATCAAAAGCGTGCAATGGCTGACCAATGGCAAACATGACATATTGGGTAATATCCACCACATTATTAATAGGACGAACTCCAACGGCCTTAAGGCGGTTTTGAAGCCAGAGTGGCGACTCTTTTACCTGCACATTTTCGAGCAATATGCCGCAATAGCGTGGGCAATCTTTACTGTTTTCTATAATAATATCGATTTTCTGCCTTGTAACTATAGAGGTGAACGAGGCATTTATCGGGTGTCTGACGGAGGAGCAATTTTCGTGATTGGCCACCAGCACGGCACGCAAATCACGCGCTACTCCCAAATGTGAAATAGCATCGCTACGATTAGGAGTCAGTCCGATTTCAAAAATAAAGTCGTGCTCTATTTGAAAATAGTCGGAAGCGGGCATCCCTACAGGCACTTCATCGGGCAACACCATGATGCCGGCGTGCGATGTGCCGATACCGATTTCGTCTTCCGCACAAATCATTCCTTCCGACTCTGCTCCGCGAATTTTCGATTTTTTGATAGTAAATGACTCTTCACCCTGATAAAGTTTTGCACCGATAGTAGCCACTACTACTTTTTGGCCTTTGGCCACATTAGGCGCCCCACAAACGATATTGAGTGGACGGTCGGCGGCCACATCTACTGTGGTCAAGTGCAGATGATCGGAATCGGGATGTGCTTCACAGGTGAGCACATGGCCGACTACCAACCCTTTTAACCCTCCTTTTACGGATTCAAATTCTTCTATTCCTTCTACTTCCAATCCGCATGATGTCAAATAGTTAGCAATATCTTCAGGCGTTAAGTCAAAATCAAGAAAACTTTTCAACCAATTATAGGAAATCTTCATTTTCAGTGTTATAAAAAATTAAATATAGAGTTTTTCAAACAGACTGCGTATCTCTTTCGAATCGCGCAAAATATTCAGGGTGAGGCCTGCATGACCCTTAGCATAACCATTTCCCACAATCAGGTTAATGTCTTTTCCCACTCCCTCAGCGCCCAGCGCGGCCTTTGTGAAACTGGTAGCCATAGAGAAAAAATAGATAGTTCCTTGTCCTTTGGTTACCAGAATAGAAGTCATTTCGGTGTTGGGCACATTCACATTATTAATTGTAACATCACAGCCCCGTTCGCCAGTAATCTTTTTTACCTTGTCATAAACATCCATTACGTTAGTAGCATCGGCGACAATGACGTGATGCGCCAAATTCATATTGAGCAACCGTTGCGCATTTTCTTTCGAATATTCCACTACGATAACTTGGCCATAAGGCCCTACATTTTTCATGGCCTGATAGCAGCAAAGTATGCCCGATTTGCCACCGCCGCCAATAAGGCAAACAGTGTCTCCTTCATGCACCAGTCTGTCCACCTGGGCAGGTGCACCGGCTACGTCGAGAGCAGCCAAAGCCAATTTTTCGGGAATATCATCGGGAAGTACGGCGTAGATACCGCTTTCAAAAAGGATAGCTTGCGCCTCCACATCCACCTGGTCGCTGTCGGGCTGCAAATTAATGATTTTGCTTAATTTCAATGGGGTAAGCGAGAGCGATACCAGCGTAGCAATTTTGTCGCCAATTTTCAGTCCGTTCGGGTTAGGAAACTTTGTTCCAATAGCGCGCACCATACCAATCAGCATTCCACCCGAACCGGTAACCGGATTTTGCATTTTGCCGCGCTCGGTCACGATGGAGGTAATCATCGCTTTCATTTTTTCGGAATCATTAGCACATGCTTTCTTAATTTGCGTATAGCTGGCAGAGTCAATATTAAGAGTTTTTACGTCAATAAGTATCTCATTGTCAAATATCTCCATTGTATTATCCAATCGATAAGCGGGTTGAGGCAATGTGCCTTTCGGTTCAATTACGCGGTGGGTACCGTATCTGCATCCTTGTTTCATATTTTTCAAATTTCCATTATAATTTAAATTTATAAAATCTACTAATCTGCCTGGTCACTTTTTGGGGATGCAAAGGTACAAAAAATTAAGACAACTTTCTGTCAAGAAAGAATTAACCTTAAAATGGAGTTGTCCCTATTCTCTTCTACCATGCTTAAACATGTTTTTATTTTCGAGGCCTGTACCTGATCTGATAAAACGCATGAGTTTTTTCATTTTTTGACAGAGAAAATCAAGGTTTAAAGCCAAATGAAGAAAAACATTACAGAAACTCGACAAAATACTCACAAAATCATCGTATTATAATATGGTGATTTTCAATTAATTGCAATTATACGGAGATTTTTTAGAATGTATAGTTAATCTTTTTTTAGAAAGCAATGTCTATTCATGTTGATTTATTCCGTATTTTTGCGCTCTAAATTATTAAGTTAGTAATCATTAAAAAAACAAACAGACAAATGAAAAAGTTTTATGTAACATTAGTAGCACTTGTGATTGCTGCATCAGGTTTTGCACAAGAAGCAGTTTTTCCTGCTATGCAAGTGAAAAAGGAAAGTCAAACGTTTATTCCTAAAGCGAAGAAAACGTTAATTAATCAATCTAAGGGAGTAAGTGGTTCCTATTCACTCTCTTATCCTGAAATCCTGGGTATTATTTTGCGGGAATACGGGACAGACCCTGAAACCGGTGACACTGTATTAAATTTTGAGTATGAGAGAAAGCCTATATATTGTGATTCGACTGCACGTGTCGTTTTTTATGATAGTGGTACTCAAACCTACGATACCGGTCGGGTACAGTTTTATGGTATAGGACAGATTTTTGCTTTTGGCGATAAGTTTTGGAATGATGGATCGCGAAATGCTGGTGCATATAGATGGAAAGTGCCCGATATGACTACAGCTACTACATTCAGTGTGAATTCCGTAAGTATGGAATGTTTGTATTGGAGAGGAACAGAAGTCGCTGACAGTGTGGTAGATACCCTTGTGATCAATGTTTTATCCGGTTTAACGGAAGCAACACTGCCTTATGGCACTCTGACGAGCGATAACCAGGACTGGATCGGATTTCCGAATATTCCTTACGACATTAATACGTTATCTGTTGGCGTACCGGCAGGTGCACAGTTAAAGGTAATTAAACACCCCTTAACTGTGACAGATACCACTTTACGTGATGGAAGTAATCTGCTGAGGACTTTTCCTGTAAGCGGAATGACCAATCTTCAGGCTAAAAATGTTGTGGTGTTCTATACGTTCAAGTCCGGCAATAC
>JAISAD010000151.1 GCA_031266895.1 Bacteroidales bacterium | reverse complement strand
CAATCCATAATGTTACTTTTATCGGCTTCATGGTTGTTTTTTTTAAGTTGCTATTAATTTTATACAATTTTGAGTGCAAAAATACTAAAAAGAATTAAATCAGCTAATGAGTGTTTTTTTGGTTCCTTTTCATTAAAAGGCACTCTTTTTGCAGTACCAAAAGCAACTCCATGCGACTCAAAAACAGGCTTGAATTTTTAAAGGTAAAATTCCATCGTGACGCACGTAAATTTCCGTCACGATGGAAATATTTTTTCATAGTGACGCAGCAAAACTTCCATCACTATGGAAATTTACTTCCGTCACTATGGAAATTCATCGCTCTCCTTAAGCCGGCTTTTTTCTCCTGCTGTGTAGAGAATGCGGCAAAGTCCCGGCGGGATTTTATCAGTAAAGAAGAAGTTTATTTTACTGCATCCCGGCCAAGGGACACCCCGTGCCCTGGCAAGAATACACAGGAGCGATTGTTTTTTGGGTATCCTTTTAACGGGAAACTGCATCGTTTCAGAAAAAATCTTTTCACCCGTAAATCGAGATTTCAAAAATTTCGTGTATTTTTGCTCGTCAATTTGAACGATATATCAGACTTTCATAAGTATATTACAAATCAATAAAATAAAAATAAAACAATATGTCAAAACTACTTTTATTAGGGGATGAAGCGATTGCTCAGGCGGCGCTTGATGCCGGTTTGTCGGGCGTGTATGCCTATCCGGGCACTCCCTCAACGGAGATTACCGAATATATTCAACACTCAAAACAGGCTGTTGAAGATCATGTGCACAGTGAGTGGGCGGGTAACGAAAAAACTGCTATGGAATCTGCTATCGGAATGTCATACGCTGGCAAGCGTGCGTTGGTTTGTATGAAGCATGTCGGTCTGAATGTAGCTGCCGACCCATTTATGAATTCGGCCATTACCGGTGCTAATGGTGGTTTGGTAGTACTTGTGGCCGATGACCCCTCAATGCACTCCTCGCAGGATGAGCAGGACTCGCGTTATTATGCCAAATTTGCCCTGCTGCCCACTTTTGAGCCGGCTAATCAACAGGAGGCCTACGATATGACTTACGAAGCTTTTGATTTTTCGGAAAAATACCATATTCCGGTATTATTGCGCGTTACTACCCGTTTAGCGCATTCGCGCGCAGGCGTAGCACGTAAAGCTGTCAGGGCACAAAATCCACTCAAAATCGAAAATAATCCGAAGCAATTTATTTTGCTGCCGGCCAATGCACGCATTTTCTATCGCGAATTGCTGGACAAACAGGAACCGATGGAAAAGGAGGCCGAAAAATCCAGATTTAACCGCTATTTTCAGGGTAAAGATAAATCTTTGGGCATTATTGCTTCCGGCATTGCCTACAATTATGTAATGGAAAACTTTATCGGCAGCGAATCTCCATATCCTGTTCTTAAAATTTCGCAATATCCACTTCCCGTGCGGATGATTGCCAAATTAGTGGATGAGTGCGAAGCTGTTTTAGTGGCTGAAGAGGGTTATCCTATTATCGAAGAACAGCTTAGAGGGCTGTTGAATCGTACGGGAAACACCAAGGGCCGTCTCGATGGTACATTGCCGCGCGATGGAGAGCTGAATCCCAATTTGCTGGCTAAAGCGCTGGGTTTGCCCGATACTGTGGGCGCACCTGTGCCCGAACTGGTAACGCCCCGTCCGCCTGCACTCTGTCAGGGTTGTCCGCACATAGACACCTACGTGGCCTTGAATGAGGTGATGACGCAATATGGACCGGGCAAAGTCTTTTCCGACATCGGCTGTTACACTCTGGGTGCGTTGCCTCCCTATAGCGCCATCTATTCTACAGTGGATATGGGTGCTTCCATAACTATGGCCAAAGGTGCAGCAGATGCTGGTTTATCGCCCTGTGTAGCCGTTATCGGCGACTCCACTTTTACGCACAGCGGCATGACATCTTTGCTGGATGCCATCTACGAAAATACGCCTGTTACGGTTTTTATCCTTGATAATAGCACTACCGGCATGACTGGCGGGCAAGATTCGCATGCTTTCGGGCGTTTGGGGGCGATATGCAAGGGGTTAGGCGTGGAAGAGGAACATATTCGTGTTATCAATCCGCTAAGGCAACATCATGTCGAAAATGTAAAGATTATTCAGAAAGAAATTGAATATCAAGGAGTTTCAGTTATAATTCCAACACGGGAATGTATTCAGACTTTGCGTAAAAGGGTAAAAGCTAAAAAAAATAATGATTAAAAACATAAAACAATGAAGATAGACATTATATTGGCAGGCGTAGGGGGACAGGGGATTCTCTCTATCGCGTCTATTGTGGGTCATGCCGCAGTAAAAAAAGGATTATATATGAAGCAGGCCGAAGTGCACGGCATGAGTCAGCGAGGCGGTGATGTGCAGTCGCATTTTCGCTTGGCTGACCGCGAAATCTATTCCGATCTGATTCCCAAAGGTCAAGCAGACCTGATTATTTCGGTAGAGCCAATGGAAGCATTGCGCTATCTGCCTTGGCTGTCGAAAGAGGGTTGGCTGATAACCAACAGCAAGCCATTCGTTAACATTTCCAACTATCCGGAAGAGGCTGTGTTAATGGCCGAACTGGATAAACAACCTCGAAAAGTGGTGATTGATGCCGATCGGATTGCCAAAGAAGCAGGTTCGTCGCGTTCAGCCAATATGGTCATATTGGGCGCTGCCTCTCCATTTATTCAAATAGAGTTTGAAGCGATCGAAAATGCCGTACAGGAAATTTTTGGTAAAAAAGGGGAAGAGATGGTCAGTATCAACCTGCAATGTTTGCACGCCGGCAGGGATTTTGCAGAACAGCATAAGGACAATTAATTAAGCAATTTCAGCTGTTCTATTCCTTTTGCCTGTCTCGAACTTATGTTAATAGTTAAAGTTTAGATTGTTGATCCGGAAAAACTGAATGGAGCTTCCTGTTTTTATTCAGATTTTTATTTACTTTTGACAGCAAGCTGCAATTTTTTTCTCAAAAAATTGAGAGCATATATATATATGTTGTATTTTTGTCCCGCATTATTACTTTTTAAGGTAAAGCGTAATTTTATGTTACAAAAATAATACAATATGAAGGTGAAATGTTATTTATTGGCGTTTACGATGCTATTGCTGTTATGGTTATTGTCGGGCAATGTTTTCTCACAAGTACCATCAACACAGGGGACTAACTTTTTTATAACTTACATGAAAAACGGTTATCAAGGTTGTAACGATCCCGGTTTTAATGAGCATTTAAAGGCTATTATTTCAGCTTCAGATGCGTGTCAGGTTACGATTAGCAATCCGAGTAATGCGTGGACGACTACCGTAAATGTAGCACAAAATAGCCTTACAACTGTTGAAATTCCTTTTGACCAGGCCTATAATGAAGTGTCCGAATCAGTTCAAAACCTGGGATTGTCAGTATCAGCTACAGATACCATCTCTTTGGTTATCTCTAATGAGGCAACCAACTCTTTCGATGCCTCTTTTGTATTGCCTAATCCTGTTTTAGCAGACGAATATATTGTTCAAAATTTTACTCCTGCCATAAGTTCTACTGCATGTCCTGGCGCAAACAGAGGATGTTTCGTTATTATTGCTACTCAAAACAATACCATAGTAGATATTACACCTACAAAAGTTACACAAGCGGGGAGACCTGCCAATGTATCTTTTCCTGTAACATTAAACACGGGACAAACTTATTTTGTCTATTCCCAGCAGGGAGGTACGAACGGTGATTTGTCTGGAACGAAAGTCAAGGCAAGAGACTGTAAAAAAATTCAAGTTTTTAACGGGAATGTGCTAACCACAATTCCATCAAATTTGGATAATGGATTTGATCATATTTTTGAACAGGCTATGCCCATAGCTTACTGGGGTAAAAAGTTTGTTCTTACCTCTTCGTTAAGCCGAACGGGAGGCGACTTTGTAAAAATTACCGCACTCGAAAATAACACTCAAATTTTTAAAGACGGTGTATTGCTCGCTACGCTCAATGCTAATGCTACTCATGAATGGGTATTACCGGCCAATCCCGGTATCGCCTATATTGAGGCCACAAATCCTTGTGCCATCAATCTCTATAACACTACTTCAACTTATGATAATTCTTATATGGGTGATCCAAGTATGGTTTGGATTTCTCCTGTGGAACAGCAAATTAAAGATATTCTTTTTAGTACTTTTCAGGCAGACGACGGCTCCATTACCATAAATGCCGTTAATATTGTTTGTCCCACATCCGCTGTGTATTCCATGCAATTGAATGGGAATAATATTGCAACTGAATTTCAACCCGTTTCCGGAAATCCCGAATACTCCTATGCACGGATAACCATTAATCAGGGAACTCATCGTTTAAGAAACTCAACAGGTTTTGTGGGACATGTTTATGGTTTTGGAAGTGCCAAAGGTTATGCCTATTCCATTGGTTCAAGTATGATTAATCTGAACAGGGTTATGTATATTGATGATATGGCATCTACAGAATATGGCCCGAACAGTTATTGGTGCCAACCGGATACAATTCATTTTAGAACGAATGCATCAAATTCGGATTCTGTGTTTTGGAATATGGGGGATGGAAGCGTTTTTTTTCGAGACAGTATTATCTATAAATACAATACAGCAGGTACTTTTGAAGTCATAAATATTATAAAACTGCACGGATATAACTGTCTTGGGCATCTATACGATACTCTTCGTTATAATATCAATATTGAGCCTGTTGACACGGTGCTCTATGATACGATTTGTTTCGGCCAAAATTATAATAGATGGGGATTTCGTAAAGATTCTGTGATTAGCGATTGGCATGCAACAGACTCCGCAACCAATGTTGTCCGTTGCGGCGCGGCTACACTACATCTGAAAGTGGCACCTGTTTACCATCATTTTGATACTGTTGCGCTCTATGCTGACGATTTTCCCTTTCATTACGGCCCTTATATTTATGACCATCCTGGAACATTTTTGCCGTTATTGCATACTCATTTGGGATGTGACAGCCTCATAACACTAAGGCTCGATTTGCTTGTGATAAATAATGTAGATATTTGTGAAACGGAATATTACGATTTTTATGGTACCATGCTAAACAGTTCAGGCACCTATAAAATACACTTTCAGAGCATGGAATGCGATACGTTCGTTACATTAAATTTAGGCATACATCCGCATAAACAGACGCACTTTGACGATATCGCTTGCGTAGGAAAACCCTACCGCAAACACGGTTTTGTTCTTGAGCCGGACAGCGCAGGAATTTACCATTATGAACTTCCTTTGCATACCGTTTGGGGCTGCGACAGCTTAGTAACGCTCACCCTGCAATTGCCTGAAGTTACGGTAGAAATTCACTCTTCCAATCCCAATTTTTGTGATACCTATGAAACAACGCTTACAGCTATTACACCTAACAATAATATTCGTTGGAATACTAACGAAACGACACCGGATATTACAGTTACAAACCCCGGCACCTATACGGTGATTGTGACCGAACAAAACTGTGAAATTTTTGACCATTTTATAATAGAACGATGCCCTACGGCAATTGTTTTTCCCAGTTCCATTACACCCGCTAACGCTGATGGCATTAACGATTACTTTTACCTTCCTGCCGCCGCCGAAGTGTTAGAACTCTCTATTTTCATTTACGACCGCTGGGGCGGGTGCGTATTCAGTTCCACCTCTCCCAACTTTCGCTGGGACGGCAAAATAAAGGGGCAGTTCATACAGGGTGTTTACTCTTATGTAGTCACTTATCGAGCCTTTGACAAGAAAAGTAAAATGGTAAGTGGAGTGATTACGGTGATGTGAATGTTGATTTTAATAGACATTTTCTCTCATATTTTGTATTATTCTTTTTTGTATTTTTGCAAACTAGTGATAATAGGAAAATAAATAACCTAAGCGACAATAAATTAAAGAGTTAACGATGAGTATTTGGGTTGATGAAATTGATTTGAATGCGTTTGAAAACATTCTGTTTAACCGCGAAAAAGTAGCACTTCATAAAGATGCCATAAACAGAGTAGCAGAATGTTACAATTTTCTTAAAGATTTCAGTTCCAATAAATTAATTTATGGAATTAATACAGGTTTCGGCCCTATGGCGCAATATCGTATAGATGATGATATGCGCATACAACTGCAGTATAATTTTATTCGCAGTCACGCTACAGGTGCCGGTAATGTACTGTCGCCACTCTATGCCAAAGCTGTACTGATTGCTCGTTTGGTTACACTGCTGCGGGGGGTATCGGGGGTACATCCCGAAATCCCGGAACGGCTGGCCGATTTTATTAACCATGATATTACACCACAAATTTTTGAACATGGCAGTGTTGGGGCAAGTGGCGATCTGGTGCAGCTTGATCATATTAGCCTTAATTTGATTGGCGAAGGTGATGTGTGGTATAAAGGCGAAAAAATGCTGGCTGCTCACGCATTGCAATTGGCTGGACTGCAACCGGTAAAAATGCACATTCGTGAGGCATTGGCATTGGCCAATGGCACATCCTGCATGACAGGTATTGGCATTGTAAATCTCCATTATGCAAAAAAAATATTGCATTGGGCTATCTTGGCTTCGGTTATGATAAATGAGATAACCAACTCGTTTTCAGACCATTTTTCGGAGGCTTTGCAGGCTGTAAAACGACATAACGGACAGCGGCGTGTGGCAGAGAAGATGCGCGAAATCGCACAGGGAAGTCGGCGTTTTCAAAATAGAGCCGAAAAATTTTATCAGCACAAAGTTACCGATAGAGTGCTTGAAGTAAAAGTACAGGAGTACTATTCACTGCGTTGTGTACCTCAGATTCTTGGCCCTGTGTATGATACGCTACAGGGTTGTGAACAGATATTAATGGACGAAGTAAACTCGGCCAGCGATAACCCTATTGTGGATGTGGCTAATGAAAATGTGCTGCATGGAGGTAATTTTCATGGAGACTATATTTCGATGGAAATGGATAAACTTAAAATTGCAATAACGAAGCTCACCATGCTGATGGAGCGGCAAAGCAACTATTTGTGTCATCACCGTATCAACAACTTGTTGCCGCCATTTGTCAATATGGGTGTGTTAGGACTGAATTATGGGATGCAGGCCGCCCATTTTACGGCCACTTCCACCACTGCCGAGTCGCAAGTGCTCTCCAATCCAATGTGTGTACACAGTATTCCTTGCAATAATGACAATCAGGATGTGGTGAGCATGGGTACCAATTCGGCTTTGATAACGCGCACCGTGATTGATAATGCTTTTCAGGTAACCGCTATTCATTTTATGATTTTGATGCAAGCAATTGATTGTTTGCAAATTAAAGATAAACTATCTCCAGCCACTCGCCAAGTGTATGATCAAATTCGCAATATATTCCCTGCTTTTTCCGAAGATCACCCGCTTTATCCGGACATTAAAAGTGTTACGGAGTTTTTGAGGAATACTTGCACCGCTTGAGGACTTTGTTACAGTTTTTATGTTGCTTGGAAATTTATCCTTGACAAAGGAAAGTTTATTCCAAATTTTGTATGGCTGCTACTGTGGCTTTATAGTCTGCAGTGTATCGGTTTAATTCATCTCTAATCATAAGAGTTGTGCTTTCTACTTTAACGGCAGCGTTGCTTTTAGTAAATGCAGCAACAATGCGATTGGATGCTTTACGGGGATTGGGACTGATTCGCCACTCTCGAAAAGGGTAAAGTTGCTGTTGTGCCCCTTCTGTACAGAAATTGACATATTCCGTCATTGGCAAAATCAGCCAAAAGGTCCCGGCAGGGGAAAGCAATCGCGCTGCATGGCATGCCAAATCGGCAAAGGAAAGGTTATTGTCTTGATGCTTGCTCACCATGCGCCGCTGGTCGCTGGGTTTCAGCGAACTGCTGAAATAGGGTGGATTGGATACAATTAAATCGTAAGGTTCATTGGGATAATGGATTTGTAACGCCGCCTGCTGAAAAGTTATGAAAATATGCTCATTATCAGGAAAGATGGAATGGTTAAGGTTAGCTTCTGCTATCGAATCGGCATCAATATCAATGCCGCAGATTTTAGCATTTTTTAAGCTCGTCTGCAAACGGTCGGCTAATCCCAGCGCAATCACCCCGCAGCCGCAACCGATATCCAAAATATGCGTACATGAGGTTATATCGGCTAGACAGGCCAGCAGTACACTGTCCGTTCCGATCTTAAGGCTGCTTTTTTCATGATGCAACGCAAAATTGTTAAACCGAAACATGGTCTAAATTTCCAAATAAATGTCAATTAGCCCGTCAGGAGCTTCGATAAAAATAATCTTTTGCTCTCTGTCCACATGGTCGAAAAAACGGTCAATAGCCGGAATTAGAATTTCCTTACCGTTATAATCAATTTGCATAATAGGCTGCTTGCTGATGTCTATAAAATCGGTAATCACTCCAATGTTTCCCATTTTTTTATCAACTACCTGAAATCCAATCACTTCATGATAATAAAAATTGTTTCCGGTAAGCGGTGGCAATAGCGAAACGGGCAAGTAAATTTCCGATTTCAGCAACAATTTGGCCTCTTCTCCATCTACCCCGCGAAGCTTGACTATGGCAAAATTGTCGTTTCGGTATTGCAAGCGTTCAATCATGTAGGGCAGTAATCCGCCATCTGCATCCTGCACAAAAAGTGCGGCTAACTGGCTATATTTTTCAGGTTCGTCCGTATCCAGATAAATAAACATATCACCCTTATAGCCAAAAAGTTTCGTAATAATTCCCAGATAAAAAAAGTCATTATGCCTGTTCATAGTAATTTATTGCATTTTTAAGAATGCAAAGTTACATTTTTTTTCGCAACTTGCAGTACTGTTTTTTTTCTTATTTTTGCGCCTTTAATTTTTGTTAAATCTAAGTTTATAAATGATGAATATTTGGATTGTTATTTCCTTGTACATTTTAGCGCCGGTTTTGATCATCTTTTTGTTCAAAAAGTATCAGCTTTTGCAGAAAGTTGGTACTGTAATTTTGGCTTATGCCATAGGAATTGTCCTCGCTTTGTTCGGGCAGTTGCCTGTGGCCGGAAGCGCCGACTACAACACTCTTCATTCCGTGCAGGAGTGGCTGATGAATATTGCCGTTCCACTGGCTATTCCGCTGATGCTTTTCAATTCTGATTTCAAACTTTGGACAAAATCTCTGCCCAAAACAATGATGGCGCTCATTGGCGGCATCATCTCAATCGTTATTGCTGTGGTAGCAGCTTTTTTCATTTTCCGATCGTGGGATATTGAAAATATTTCCGATGTAGCCGCGCTTATGACCGGCATTTATACCGGCGGCACTATGAACTTTGCTTCTGTGGGCAAAGCGCTGAATATAGACCCCAATACGATGACGCTGGCACTCACTTTTGAGATGATTATTACTTTCCCGCTGCTCATTTTTATTGTATCGGGTGGTTATAAGGTATTCCGAAAAATCTTGCCTTTTGCCGATGAGCAAGCTACGAGAAGACGGAAGCATAAGGAATTTTCCGATGAAAACATTTTTGAAAATTATGGTGGGATGTTTTCCTCCGGGGTTTTCCCGAAAATGATGCTTGGCCTGTTACTCTCAATAGGCTGTTTGGCAATTGGTGCGGGAATTTCGATGCTGTTAGGCACTGTTTTTCATTGGGAAAAGAAATTAAATGAAATGATTATTATACTGACTATAACTACATTAGCGATTGCATTATCTTTCAATAAAAAGATACGCGAATTGCCTCGCACTTTCGAGTTGGGAATGTTTTTTATTCTGGTATTCAGTGTGGTGGTAGCCTCGCAATTCGATATTTACAGCCTCAAAACCGAAGGGTTGCAGATTTTCTTCTTTATTCTTTTTGTTATGCTGGTATCTGTGACATTGCATCTTTTGTTTTCCAGATTCAGCAAAGTGAGTGGCGACCTGTTTACGGTAGCGCATGTAGGGCTGCTCTGTTCGCCGCCTTTCATTCCGCCGATAGTGTCTGCCATGGGCAACCGCAAAGTGCTGATTAGTGGCATTGTTATCGGATTGATAGGCTATGCGGCAGGCACTTACCTGGGAATACTGCTGGCGTGGTTTTTGGGACTGTTCTAGCATTTTTTGAATATACTCGATTCTATATTAAAAAATGTATTTTTGCAGAGCAAAAAAGGCAAGATAAGATGATAAGAATATTGGAACTAATTGGGGAATATTTTCTGTTTTTGAAGATGGTTTTTTCGCGACCGGAAAAGTGGAGCATATTCCTCAAAAAATTGATTGACGAAATGAAAGCAATGGGCGTTGATTCGTTGCTGATTATTGCTATTGTTTCGGCTACAATGGGAAGTGTAATCACTATTCAGACGGCGTTGCAAATTGAGAACAGCTGGGTGCCTGCGTGGACGGTAGGGTTTACGGTGCGCACCTCCGTGGTCATGGAGTTGTGTCCTACTATTATCAGTTTGCTGCTGGTGGGCAATCTTGGCTCGCGCATTACATCCGAAATTGGTAGCATGAGGGTTACAGAACAGATTGATGCACTGGAAGTTATGGGTATTAATCCTGCTTCTTACCTGGTGATGCCCAAAATCATTGCTTCGCTCATTGTAAATCCACTGCTCATTATCATCAGTATTGCTTTTGCCTTAAGTGGTGGCTACCTTACGGTGTGGCTCACCGGTGTTGTAACTTCCTACGATTTTGTAGATGGACTAACCTCTTTCTTTCGAATATACGATCTTTATTATGCGCTTACTAAAACTTTTATATTTGCTTTTGTCATAAGCTCTTGTTCCTCATTTTACGGCTATCGCATTGATGGCGGTGCACTCGAATTGGGGAAAGCGAGCACCAACAGCATTGTGGTGGCAAGTTTTATCATTCTGATGCTCAATCTTATTATCACTCAAATTATGTTATAATTTAAAAAGTTCCTGATTATGATAGAAATGAAGCAAATTTCAAAATTTTTTGGAGACAGAGAGGTACTCAGGAGTGTCGATACCAGTTTTGAACAGGGGAAGGTGAATTTGGTAATTGGGCGTTCCGGTTCTGGAAAAACAGTGTTAATGAAGTCGCTGGTAGGGTTGATAACACCCGAACAGGGACAAATTTTATATAGCGGGCACAATTTTCTCACCATGTCAGCTAAAGAGACGCAGGCTCTCCGTGCCGAAATGGGAATGGTGTTTCAGGGGTCGGCGCTCTTCGATTCCTCTACTATTCAGGAAAATATAATGTTTCCGCTGGATATGCAGACCAATCAGTCGCATGAAGAAAAAGTGGAACGGGTCAATTTTTGCTTAAAAAGAGTGGATTTATATAATTGTAATAATTTATATCCTAGTGAATTAAGCGGAGGCATGCGTAAACGGGCAGCTATTGCTCGCGCTATTGCCTGTAATCCAAAATATCTCTTTTGCGATGAGCCTAATTCGGGTCTCGACCCTAAAACTTCGATTATTATTGATGAACTGATTTACGAAATTACGCACGAATTCAATATGACTACAGTGGTGAATACCCATGATCTCAATTCGGTAATTACCATTGGCGAAACCATTTCATACATTTATGAAGGTAGTTTGGCTTGGAGAGGTAATAAGGATGAGGTATTAATATCTGAAAATCAGCAGCTTAATGAATTTATATATGCACAACCGCTTACTCAGAAAATCAAAGATTTGATATAATTATGTCTCACATCAATTTTGTTGATATTCTTATTATTATTCCTGTGATATGGTTTGCCTATAAGGGACTTAAGAATGGGCTTATCATGGAATTAGCCTCGCTGGCGGCACTTTTTCTTGGAATATGGATCACATTTCGTTTTTCGAATGTAATCGCAACACAATTTGGCAACAGCTATTTAGCGCGTATATTGGCCTTTATCCTGTTTTTTGCAGGCACGCTATTGCTGGGTCATTTTGCCGGTAAAATTGTGGAAAAAATTGTCAAATTGGTTATTCCGGGCATTATCAATAAACTGCTTGGCATGGTATTTGGCATCTTCAAAGTGCTGTTTGTCTTCAGCTGCCTCTTTTATTTGGTCAATCTTGCCGATCAAAAAGAACTGATTTTCAAGCGTGAATTTAAAGAACAATCACTGCTTTACCCATACACTGCACCCTTAATGCCTGCCATTATTCCTCATACACCTTTTACATTTTCGTAATCATCTCTTTTTGGTTACGAATTATGGGATAATGTTATCAGGATGTGTTTTGTGATGGGATTGATTTTCAGGTTAATGAAACAACTGAAAGTGTGCTTTACGCTACTTTCAGCCGTTCATACAAATAGATTTACTTATTTCTCGTGTTCCAGCTGGGATTCGAACCCAGGACCCCATCCTTAAAAGGGATGTGCTCTACCTGCTGAGCTACTGAAACAGCCTCAATTTTAGGAGTGCAAAAATACACTTTTTTTCAACATAACCAACTCTCTATGGTAAAAAAAAATCATATTTTATATGCCGTTGATAATAAGTAAAATAGAGTAATTATTTTTAATTATTATAACCCTATTTATACTCATACCAGCGAGTGATGATTTTCTTTAATCCGGCAATATCGGCAAAATTTTGAGTGGATGTTGCCATGACCGGATATTTTCTATTGTAAGCGTATTTGATTTCAGTAGTGGAATGCTCCTTGGCATTATGTTCTTCTCCTATCAACAATACCGATCTTGTTACATTGTTTTTACTGCAGGAAGCAATATCATAGCCAATTGTCAATTCTTTTTCCACTTCTAACTGCAACCCTCTGAATGGGTTTTTTTCTTCGTCGTAATAATAGTTCATGGCAGTTCGCATAGATCGAGTTTGCGTAATAATTCGTGAAATATTCTCTTTGTTCCAGGTAAAGGCAAAGCTGTATTCTTCCTGCACCTTTCCGCCGCTGCCGCCGCCATTGCCACCGCTTCCGTTATTATTGTCATCTCCCTTATTATTAGTTGCCAAAGCCACCGTTTCCACACTTTCAGCCGCTATATCGGGCAGCGACAACGAGGCAAAAAGATCGTATATATGCCGCCGCATACTGCTTTTAATCGAGGCATACTCCATCACAATGATTTTGCTGATTTTCTTATCCTGATAAAAAAACTGGCAGGAAACTGTCAACATGTCATTCTCATAGAGATTCATCTTGCTGTAGAAACGGTTATCATACTGAAAGGAGAGATAGCGTGGATGCTTGCCGGTATAATGAATCCTGTCAATCGCTCCCTTATTATAACTGAAATGCGCTGTATCATTATCCAGCGGATAGGCAATTTGCGCTAAATTATTGCCTTTCCATGTCCATTCGGCATACAATTGCTTATCTTGTCCCTCTTCCTGAATGTAAATTTTACTGATTTTTTTCACAGGATGATAACTCCCTGCCTTTTCGCAGGAGGTGCCTGTAAAAAGCACGGCAACTCCCAGTACGATGTGTAAAAACCACTTTTTTTTCATATTTTATGCCACTCGGTTATATCCCATTGAGCCTTCGGTTTTTTTTACTGTTTAAGATTGCAAAAATACAGAAAATGCCCGAATGCACAAATAGGCAAAAGAATAGAAGCGTGCAAAGGGGACGAGATAATGAGTGAAGAAATTAATCATTCAAAAAAAAATCATTCGAATGTGTATAATTCAAAAATTTTGTGGATATTTGCACCCCCAAAATGGCTCCGTAGTTCAGTTGAATAGAACGTCAGATTCCGGTTCTGAAGGTCGTGGGTTTGAATCCCTCCGGAGTCACTTCTTTTTTTAATTAAATTAAAAAGTAAAACAGGGAAGCAGAATGAAAGTTGCGATCATTACCGGCGCTGATGGAGGTATGGGACAAATCCATACCTTAGAGATAGTTAAGGCTGGTTTTCATGTTATTATGGCTTGCCACGACCTGCAGAAAGCCGAACCGGTTTATCAAAAATTGAAAGCAAAATCAGGAGATTCTATTATTCTTTTACCACTGGCACTCAACTCGTTTGCTACTATCTTTGCCTTTGCAGAAGCTGTTAAAAAGGAGTATGACCATATAGATTTGCTGCTCAATAATGCCGGAACGTTGTGCCATGCGGCCGAAGCAACTGAGGAGGGCATAGAGATGACTATGGGAGTGAACTACCTGGGAACTTATCTTTTAACCCGCCTGCTACTCCCCTTGATGAATGAGGGAACACGCATTGTAAGTATGGGATCGCTGTCGTACCGCTGGTTTAAGCTTGACGATACCATTTTAAAACCGATTTCGGGGCGGTTTGAACGTTTTAAACACTACAGCCGCTCCAAGCGGGCTTTGCTCTTTTTTACCCTTGATGCAGCCGAAGCATGGGCAGAGCGCGGTATTAGCGTCAATTATGCAGACCCCGGTATTGTCAGCACCAAAATTATCCGGATGGGTATACCTTTTATTGATAAACTATGTGACATTTTTTTCCGGCCGTTCATCAAATCTCCGGCCAAAGGTGCTGCTACCATGCTTTATTTGGCACTTTCGCCAGAAACAGCCGATATTACCGGCGCCTATTATGCCAATAAAAAGGCAGTTGCCATTCCCGAAAAATTTCGTACTTCGGCTGAACGCTCTCAACTTCGCATTCTCACTCAAAACCTTTTCACTCAACACCATATTGTATTGCCATGCTGATACCTCCCTACCTCAAGGCGGGCGATACTGTTGCACTCGCAGCTCCGGCGCGCTTCGTTACCCCTGATGAAATTGCTCCAACAGTACAATTGTTTAAAAATGAAGGATTTAATCTTATTTATACCCCTGAACTTTTTGCTCGGGAGCGCCAATTTGCCGGTTCTGATGCCCTGCGTGCTGCAGATTTTCAAACTCACTTAAATAATCCTGATGTGAAGGCAATACTTTGCGTTAGAGGAGGCTATGGTACTATTCGACTGCTTGACAGGTTGGATTTCACTCCTTTGCAACAGTTTCCCAAATGGATTTGCGGCTATAGCGATATTACGGTACTGCATGCCCACATCCATGCGCAGTATCACATGGCAACTCTGCACTGCACCATGCCGTTGAATATTACGGCCGGCAAGCTTCAAAGCGAAGCCCCTCACACACTATTGAGAGCCTTGCGTGGCGAGAAGTTAGAATATGTAATTGAAAATCATAATCTTAATAGAAAAGGAGAGGCGGAGGGACTTTTAGTTGGCGGCAATCTTTCTATTCTCTATTCGCTCTTGGAGAGTTCGGCATCCCTTGACACGGTCAATAAAATTTTGCTTATTGAGGATGTAGGTGAATATCTTTATCATATCGACAGAATGCTCATTAGCCTGAAAAGAACGGGCAAATTGCAGAATATTAAAGGATTAATTGCAGGAGGATTTTCTGATATGAACGATAATGCCGTGCCTTACGGCCAAACGGCAGAAGAGATTATAGCAGAGCAGTGCGCCGATTACGATTTTCCGATGGTTTTTGGAGCTCCTGTTGGACATGTTGACGATAATAGAGCTTTCCGACTGGGGACTGTTTATAAGATTCGAGTTTCTGATAATCAGGTTATTATAACATAAAAATAAAATTATTGAAGATGAAAGGAATAACTGTAGCCATGCGGATAAATCGCTTTTTATTAAAATTATTGCGTTATAAGATAGATTGGATAAATATACCGCCCGAAGCAAAAAAATGTGTGTTGCTTTTTGCACCACATACGAGTATGCTTGATTTTGTGATAGGGAAGATGTCGCTCACGGCTATGGGAGTTAAGACCGTTTTTTTAATCAAAAAAGAGGTCTTTTTCTTTCCATTGGGACAGTTGTTGCGGGCATTGGGAGGGATGCCGATTGACAGGAAACATGTACGCAAATTTCCGCTTTTTGTTACCAATTTGATTGTCAATTCCGATGAGATCGCTTTTTTGGTAGCACCCGAAGGGACGCGAAAACGTACCTGCGAATGGAAAAGAGGGTTCTATTTTATAGCGCAGCAAGCCCGTGTGCCGATAGTGCTGGGTTATTTGGATTATGTGTCGCGGCGTGGCGGTGTGGGACATGCGGTGTGGCCTTCCGGCAATATGGATGCCGATATTGCCGAAATGCAAAAGTATTACTATGGCTTGCATGGTCGCAATAAGGGAATGTTTCATTTGGAAGAAAAGCCCTATGCGCATCCTGAATGGTTGACTGACAAGCAAAAAGAAAAAGTGATGCAAACTATTGGCATAGAAGCTTATATGCCTCCTATTGCAGGCAGGGAAATAGTATTTGCCACGCATAATTTGCATAAAAAAGAGGAAGCTCAGGCAATATTGGGCTGTCGGTTTGTTATCAAAAGCTTGCATGATTTGAATTTCCATGAAGAGATTTCCGAAACTGCCGACACTCTGAAAGGAAATGCATGGCAAAAAGCACGCTTTGCTTACGAAAAGTTTGGATGCAGCTGCTTTGCCGACGATACCGGCTTGGAGGTTGAGGCATTGGATGGTGCTCCCGGTGTCTATTCGGCGCGTTATGCCGGCGAGAGTTGCTCTTATGCAGATAATGTTCAAAAGTTATTGATGGCCATGAATGGTATTGAAAATCGTAAAGCCTGCTTTAAAACGGTTATAGCCTTTATTTTAGATGGAAATGAATATTTTTTTGAAGGCAAAATAGAAGGAGAAATTACCTTGGCGCCACGTGGAAATCATGGTTTTGGCTATGACTCTGTTTTTCAACCGATTGGTGAGATTCGTACTTTTGCTGAATTGAGCGACAGCGAAAAAAACAGCATGAGCCATCGCGGCATGGCATTGCGTGCCCTGTCTAAATTTTTGCTGACTGCAATTTAACCTGACTCCGTTCAACCCAGCCAGCTGCTACTCTACCACCTTAAATTCTGTTCTGCGATTAGAGGCGCGTCCCTCTTCATTGCTATTGTCGGTAATGGGAACGCTCATTCCGTAACCGGCGTATGAGAGTCGAGAAGAATCTATGCCCTTGCTAATGAGATAGCTATAAACGGAACGGGCACGTGCCAATGATAAATTTTGATTATATTCCGCACTGCCCTGGTTGTCAGTATGCCCGCCAATCTCTATTTTAAGAGAATAATTTTCTTTAAGATACAATACCAGATTGTTCAACTCTACAAATGATTCGGGTTTCAATTCGCTTTTATCGAAATCAAAAAAGATATTGCGTAAAATAAAGGTATTGCCCACATCGGGCTTGTGCAGTTCAATATCCTTGAGATAAGGTTTTAATTCCGTATAGTCCTTTTTCAATTGAAAATTTTCGGAATAGAAAGGGTAGTAGGGGTGCGACACATTGAGCATAACGTTGGTGCCGGTTAAAATGCAAGCCAAAAATTCACCTGTTTTAGGATCTGATTGTGTAGCGGTAATAACCTGATTGGTTTCGAGGTCAATCATTTCGATGTGCGCCTCCAGGGGTTGCTTGCTGGTGGCATCTTTTACCGTTCCTTTCAGGTAGGTAACGGGTGTAGGCCGCAGCCGCTCGTCAAGTGTAAAGTAGTATAAATCAAGGCCTCCATAGCCACCTTCAATATCGGACGAAAAATAGGCTGTGGTGCCCGAGGCGCTAATTAAAATGTTAATTTCGTCAGCGTATGTATTAATTGGATAACCTAAATTGGTTGGTTCCGACCAATTTCCGTCTTTTAATAAAATACTGTAAAACAGGTCTTTGCCTCCAAGTCCCGGATGCCCGTCAGAGGCAAAATAGAGCGTTTTGCCGTCAGCATGAATAAAAGGGGCAGTTTCATCCATTGGCGTGTTGATAGTAGCCCCCAAATTGACCGGCACCGTAAAAACGCCCTCTTCCTTCATTTCTGTTTTCCAAAGGTCTAATTTGCCTCTGCCGCCCGGCCGGTTAGAGGTAAAGTAAATCGTTTTGCCATCAGGGCCAATAGCCGGTTGCGACTCCCAGTACTTGCTGTTTACCGGTTCGCCGAAATTGCGAGGGCGCGACCACCGGTCGCCGATTCTCTTTGACCAGTATAAATCACAGCTTCCATAACCAAAATCGCTGTTGCATATTGTATAAAACAGATATTTGCCGTCGGGCGAAATACACTGTGCCCCTTCATTGTGATGGGTGTTAATGGCTTCAATAGGTTGGCGAGGCTGCCATTCGCCATTGATTTTTTTACTCGAATAAAAATCCTCTTCCAGCAGGCAGAAGGCACAGGCGGTCTGCTTGTCTCGAGGGCGTGCTACCGTAAAGATAAACTCCTGTTCGTCGGCCGTAAGGGCAGCCAAATACTCGTCCCATGTAGAATTGATATTGCCCCCCAGATTTATCGGTTCAAAATTTACCGGATTTTTAATGGCTTCGATGCCGAAACGGCAAATTTTGAGATTTTTGTCAATCTCCTCGGTCAGTGGCGTATTGATTCCCATTTTTCCAATATAAGTCTGATAATGGTTGTACGCCTCTTGATAACGGCCGCATTTTACCTCTTCGCCGGCAGCCAGAAAATAGAGCAACGGCTTGGGAACAGGCGAAAAACGAATGGCTTTCAGATAACATTCGGCCGCTAATGCCGATTGCAGTTTATAGCTGAAAATATCGCCCATCAAAATATGCATTTCACTGTAAGTGGTATCTATAAGATAGGCTTTGTGCAACAGCGACTGCGCTTTTTCAAAATCGGAAGCATTAATAGCAGCTTTGGCCTGTTCGCAATATTTAACAGCCTTTTTATTAAGGCCGTTTTGCGCATTTATTGACAACGAAAACAGCAGCATTATTCCCAAAACCAAACTCCATTTTATTCGCATCATATTAAAAGATTATTAATTTACTCCTTTTTTTTAGCTTGTTGCCACAATAGTTCCATCTCTTCCAGACTCATATCCGACCAGTTGCGGTTTTCATCTTTGACATTTTTTTCGATAAATTGAAAACGCTCCATAAACTTTCGGTTAGCGCGTTCCAGCGCATCTTCCGGGTTGAGGTGCACAAAGCGAGCGTAGTTGACCAGTGCGAAAAGCAGATCGCCAAACTCCTCCTCCATTTTCTCTGACCGGGCTTCATCTTCCACCATAAATTCCTGCAACTCTTCCTGCACTTTTTGCCACACCTGTGCCCTGTTATTCCAGTCGAATCCCACGCCATGTGCTTTTTCCTGAATACGATAGGCTTTAATCATTGCCGGTAGCGATACGGGAACGCCGCCCAGCACAGACTTATTCCCCTCTTTCAGTTTTATTTTTTCCCAATTATTGCGTACTGCTTCCGCATTGGCCGCTTCAACTTCTCCAAAAACATGCGGATGTCTTACTATCAATTTATTACAAATCCCATTCAATACATCGGCAATATCAAATAGATTAGCTTCCGCACCCAGTTTGGCATAGAAAACAATGTGCAACATCAAGTCTCCCAACTCTTTTCCAACATCTTCATACTTTTTGTCAATAATGGCATCCGAAAGCTCGTAAGTCTCTTCAATCGTCAAATAGCGCAAGCTTTCAAAGGTTTGCTGACTGTCCCACGGGCATTTTTGCCGCAACTCGTCCATAATATCCAGCAGCCGTTGAAATGCCGCCAATCTCCTGTCTTCACTCATTATTTATACCTCTGTTTTAAACGGTGGCAAATATACGCGAAAATTTTAAAACAAATTTTTTGCCATCCCAAACTGACATTTTGTCGCTTTTAGCGGGGAGCTTGTCAGTAAAAGCAAGGATTTTCATGCTCGGAGCATGAAAATCCTTGCTCGGAACATGGAAATCCATGCTCATAATTTTTACTTATTTGGGTTTAATACTAAAAAATTTGATGGCGCAAAAATACTAAAATTTTTTGAATCACAATTGTTTTTATTCTTCAAAAAACCGTATTTATGCCTTAGTGCAGCCCCTTTGCTTCCTGTTGAAAATTCAGCGCTTTGCGGCAAATTATCTGACAAAATTGCCAAAAACATGTCTGCAGCACTCCAAAGGCCGAGCTTAAAATGGAGCATTTTACGGCTGTTG
>JAISAD010000125.1 GCA_031266895.1 Bacteroidales bacterium | reverse complement strand
GAGACTGATCGGGCAGGTTGAGATGGGAAGCGCTTATGCCGGTTGCCAAACTGAATCTTTCTGAAGGGGCATAGCTGTAAAAGGCGCCGATGCCGCAATCGAAAAAATAGAGCTTATCGTGTCCAAAAGTCTCTGAAACAGGATTATTGAAGTTGAAAGAGCCATTTACATACTGCTCATCGAAGTAGAGTGCAGCATAGTTGACGGTACGCTGCACAAAGCCGCCGTAAAAGCCAAAACCGAGCTTGTTTCTATTTCTTCTATCCAGGCTCTTTGTAAACGAAAGCGTTACAGCACGCGCCGCATGTTGCTTTTGAACACAGGGGCGTCCACTGCCGCCGAAAAGGTAACGTAGGATTTGGTAACAGCCATCCACTGTGTCCTTTGGTTTAGCGAGGCGCGAAAAAAGCCATCGAAAGCGCCGGTGAGCGCCGGGTTGAGTTGCAGGGGCGCTGCAATGATGCTACGCGTTTGCAAAAGAGGGGAGATGGTGAGATGTGATGCAATGCGTCTCTACTTTTTTGAATTTATTTTGTACTTTTGCAGCCGATTGTTAATAGAATAATTTTTAGAAGTCCCTGTAAAATGGGCTGCAACACTATGGCATTATTTAAAAAAAGTGCAAACTCATACAAGGCAGTATCCCTGTCGGCGCTGACGTGGGCGCGTTTTAAGAGAGAGAGTCAAGGCATGATTTCTCTCTTTTTTATCCTGGCTGTCAGCATAATTGCCCTGCTGGGCTATCTGATTACGCCCGACAGTTCGCCCGACTGCAACCGCCAGCAGCTGGAAATATCGTTGCAGAAACCCGGCTTTAGCGTGCAAATGCTGCAGCTCAAGCCCTCATGGAAGGCGCAAAAAGTATCGTGGTGGCGCAAAATGCTCTTTGGCCAGCCCGACCTTTACCGGTATGTGCCTGTAGCCTCCTTTTGGCAGCAGGGCGATACGCTTTGTGTTGTCCCCTTCGGGCAAAGCGAGGCGCAGGGCGAGCGCTACGCCCTTTCGGAGCTGTGCAGCGAACAGCCGGTTGTGGGCAGAACGTTCTGGCTGGGCACCGACCGCTATGGCCGCGATGTGCTCAGCCAGCTGCTTATGGGGAGCCGCGTAAGCCTTGCCGTGGGCTTAATCTCAGTGTTTATTGCACTCCTTATCGGCATCTTTATCGGATCTGTTGCCGGCTTTTACAGGGGCAGAATCGATGATGTGCTGATGTGGCTGGTCAATGTAGTGTGGTCAATCCCTACATTGCTGCTGGTGATTGCCATCAGCTTTGCACTGGGACGGGGCTTTTGGCAGATTTTTATCGCTATTGGGCTTACCACCTGGGTAGATGTGGCACGCATAGTGCGCGGGCAGGTTATCAGCCTGCGGGAAACCGAATTTGTAGAAGCCGGCAGGGTGTTGGGCTACAGCAATTTCCATATTATTTTTCGGCATATTATTCCCAATGTGCTGGGCACAGTCTCTGTAGTTGCTGCTTCCAACTTCTCGTCGGCCATACTGATGGAAGCCGGCCTCAGCTTTCTGGGCATCGGAGTGCAGCCCCCAACGCCCTCGTGGGGCACCATGATTAAGGAAAACTATTCGACCATTGTGCTCGACAATGCCTATCTGGCCATTACGCCCGGCATCGCCATTATGCTGCTGGTATTGTCATTCATGCTGATTAGCAGCGCATTGCGAAATGCCATGGATGTGCGGGGATAATTCTTCTTATTGTACACTGCCAACCTTACGCAGTTTGCTCAAATAGCTGTCAGCCATGCTTTGCCGTACTTTGAAATTTATAACACACTTGTTGTCAAATGACTGCGAAAGTATTGTAATGTCGTTGCCCTTAAGCAGCGGCATCACTTTATTCATATCCTCATACTTAAAAGCAATGCTGTAGTGCTCCTCTATAGCCTTCTCGATAATGTCGCTGTTATTCAAAGCATCCTGAGCTGCAGCTTTGTAGGCATTAATCAGGCCGCTCACCCCCAGTTTTGTTCCCCCAAAATAGCGCACTACTACCAGCAGTACGTTGGTAACATCTTTTGAGCGTAACTGTCCGTAAATTGGGCGACCGGCTGTGCTCGAAGGCTCACCGTCATCATTCATTTTATAGCATGACTTATCTGCGCCCAAAATGTAGGCGTAACAGTGGTGGCGGGCATCGTGATAATTTTTCTTTGCCTCGGCCAGCAATTCCTTTACCTGCACCTCCGTTTCTACCGGAAAGGCCAGCGCAATAAATTTACTTCCTTTTTCCCGATAGATGCCTTCTGCCTTTCCGGCAATCGTTTTGTAGGTATCCTCAAACAACATGAATTATTGTTTTTCAGGATTATAAAATATGGAAACTTGATTATTTTCTATATGTACAGTGTCGGGGCAACATGCAGGTTTTACAGGAGCAGCTACTCCTTTCCCCCAGCAGCTATTGCCTTGCAGCACCCGCATTTCATCCCACAGGCCGGCACGGATAAAGCGCTCCAGCGTGGTTTTGCCACCCTCTACAATCAGCGACTGCACTTTTGCCTCAAACAGCAGCGCCAGCGCCTCATTCAACGATTCTGGCAAAGCCTCAAAGCCGGCTGCTTTTAGTGCGGAATCTTCTTTGTTAAAGCTTTGCGTCATAACATAGCGCTTTGGGCTTTTCCCTGCATAGAGCCGATTGGTCAATTGCGGTTTATCATTCAAAAAGGTGTTGTAGCCCACCAGTATGGCATCCTCTTCGCTGCGCCATTTGTGGTTGAGCAGCCGCAGTGCTTCACAGGTAATCCAGTAGTTCTCAACAGGTTGCCCTGCATTGCGTTCTACGTCCATATAGCCATCGGCAGTTTCTGCCCATTTCAGGATAATATAGGGTCGATTTTGGGCATGAAAGGTAAAAAAGCGGCGGTTAAGCCAGCTGCATTGTGCCGCCAAAACACCTGTAACGGTTTCAGTGCCACATTCCTGCAGCTTTCTGATGCCTGCTCCGTTTACCTGTTCACTGTGGTCAATATTGCCAATTACTGCACGAGGAATTTGCATGCGCACCACCAAGTCGGCACATGGGGGCGTTTTTCCGAAGTGGGAGCAGGGCTCCAAAGTTACATAAAGCGTTGCCTCTTTCAGTAATTCCTTGTTTTGCACACTGTTAATGGCAAAAACTTCCGCATGTGCCCCGCCATACTTTTGATGCCATCCCTCTCCAATAATGCGTCCCTGATACACAATTACCGCACCCACCATCGGATTGGGCTGCACACTGCCCAGTCCCAAAGCAGCCAACTGAAGCGCCCGCTCCATATAGCATTCTTCGTAGCTAAACATGGCGCTATTGGGGTTGATACTTAAAATAGGACAACGGCTGCAATTGACGTTCAAAGTGATAAAATTGCAGGTAGCACATTTTGGCTGTGTTGCCATTGAGCACGCCATAACAGCGGTCGCGGCTGAATTGATATTCTGTGATAATGGCCGAATTTTCATCAGGGTCAATGCCGTCATCTTGCGGCAGACGGTAGAGGCGCAATTCTGTTTTTTCACCGTTAATATCAATCAAGGTAATGATTCTGAACAGATTATTATTCAAAATGGAATCTTTGGATTCAGGAGACATTTGCTCAACAAAGGTTTCAAAATTGAGGTTGCGAAATTCAGCCAGCATATCCAGCAATTTGGTAGTGTCGTATTGTTCAAGCCTGTTATTATCAATATTATATAACTCAAAGAAGCGAGTGCCGGCTTTTTTTACGGCAAACGATTCGTTGCGATTGTCAAAGTCAGTAAATACAACAGATTCTATGCGCGTAATTTTGGTAGAGAAAACGGCGTGCGATTCCCAATCTTCGGCGTAAGGCGAGAATTGGGCAGAAATATAGCCTCTAAAACCGGGTACATTGACGATATAGGGTTCATCCATACCTTCCAACAGTGCATAATTGCCCATATTATCCTGTGTTTCCGGTCCGAAATAGTAAACTTTGGAAAGCCGTTCCTTTACAAAAAAGGGATGCCCGAAGAGGGTAAACTTCGGCAGCATTTGATAGATTTCTACTTTTGTGCCGCCAGCCGCGATGCGCTTGCTGATATTGACTACAGCGGTTCTGGGCACCGGTTCACGTACCGTAATATTGCACAGTTTTCCCATTACTGATTCTATGTAATGGGAACTTGCTGTAAGCGTATCATTCAGTGTCCAGCCCTGCGGTGTGCGTTTCAGCAGTACGTGTGCCCCCTGCATGTCGGCCACAAAGATTTTGGTGATATTATTGGTATCCTTGACAGCAAAAACACCCGAAAATTCCTGCGGGTCACCATCTAAAGAGAAGACGTTATTTTTATACAGAACCATGGCTAATGAGGCCATAATCAAAACTCCCGCTACAATCAGCCATATTACATTTTTCTTCATTTTCTTATCTCTTTTAATTTTTAAAACGGAGTGCAAATGTACATGAAATTTTTTAATTTACACATAGGCGGATAAAAATTGTGAGATAATCAATATTCCCTTTATGTTATAAGCTGATGATTGCGCTATATAACTCTCTCATCCGCTTTCGCAAATGCAGCACGGCATAGTGTTTGCGCGACAGGAGCGTGTTCACCGGAACGCCGGTCGTCCGTGCAATTTCCTTTACCGGAATCCCGTCCATTTCCGTCAACTCATAGATTTCCCGCTGTTCGGGCGGAAGCTCCGCAAGGGCGTTCTCCAGTTCCACCCAGACCAGCGAACGCATATATTCCGTTTCGGGCGAGGGCGATACCTCTTCGTCGTTGAACAGTACTTCCGAAAAATCTTCCAGCATCTCCGTGTCGCCATAGTTGTTCCGACATGCGGGCATTTCTTCTTCGCGCTTTTTGGTGGTGTGGTTGATAATTGTATTCCGCGCCACACGGTAGAGCCACGCCGACACTTCCTCAATCGGGTTCATGGCTGTATTGACCGTTTTAACAAACTGATAGAAAACATCCTGCAAAATATCTTCCGCATCTTCCCTGTTCGCAACCCTGTTGCGGATAAAGGATTTGAGTTGTGGTTGATATTTTGCAATCAGTTTCTCCGTGTCGTGCTGATTTTTTACCGGCATGCTATTCCTGCTTTTCGGTTTTGTATTCCCAGAAAAAATCGTGTCCGAAACCGTGGCGAGCATGGCGTTTTTTAATAAACTCCTTTCGTTCTTCGGGCGTCATCCGCATCCACTTTTCACGGATGGGATTGTGATGATGCTTCATCATTCCCATTCCCCAAAAACATCCGGCGCCCATGCCGCCAAAAAGTATCCGGGCAAGAACCAGCAGCCCCCAGGCCTGCCAAATACTAATGCACGCCAGCCCGAAAATAGCAGGCATCAACCAGTTCCACAACAACATAACAACTGCGCCAAATCCGGCAATCGCCGCCAGCACAAGGACAATGTGTCCTAAAAAATGAATTCCTCTTTTCATAACATTTATAATTATATAATTCAACAATATCTTTCTACCATTTCAATTGCCCGACTGGGACATATTCGCACGCACCTTCCGCATCCCGTACACTTTTTGGGATCATCCAAGAAAGTACATGTTTTGCCTTGCACTTTATCTGTAACCAGCGCGTGGTGCCGGCAGATTTCAACACACACTCCGCAATTGCAGCATTTGTCTTCGATGACATCTGCGATTAATTTACTCCAAAACATATTTTATCCATTTAAGATTATATCCAATAGTCGGGAATTGCTTTTCAGGAAAATTTCCCTTCTGCTTATGAAGACAAATGACAGGGAGAAATATTTTATAAAAAAAATGTTCCCGATAGGGAACAACTAATAAAACACATGTCACTCCAAAAAGTTGTGTAATTTTTCGGAGTGACATGCGTCCGTATTAACCTTTTTATAAACTTAAACCTTAATTTCTACATCAACGCCACTTGGTAATTCGAGTTTCATCAAAGCGTCGATAGTCTTTGATGTTGTACCGTAAATGTCTAATAGTCTTTTGTAAGTGGAGAGTTCAAACTGCTCTCTTGATTTTTTATTTACAAAAGTAGAACGGTTTACTGTAAAGATTTTTTTGTGGGAAGGAAGAGGAATAGGGCCGATAAGCACAACCTTGTCGTCTTTGGCGGCATTTACGGTCTTTACAATCTTCTCTGCCGATTTATCAACCAGTGTATGGTCGAATGATTTTAATTTAATTCTAATTCTATGACTCATATTAATTACTATTTACATGCTGTTTAGTTTTGATTTTAAGGCTTGTATAGATTCGATAATTATAAACATTTTCCTTCCTTGAGCATAAGTTCTTTCACGTCATTGGGAACTTCGGCGTATTTTAAAAATTCCATGGAGTAGTTGGCTCTGCCCGATGTGATGGAACGCAGGTGGGTTACATAGCCAAACATTTCCGATAAGGGAATTTGCGCTCTGATTACCTGAAATCCAATTTTAGCATCAATCTGTTCCACTAATGCGCGCCGGCGATTCAAATCACCGGTTACGTTGCCTACAAACTCATCAGGAGTAGTGATTTCTACTTTCATAATTGGTTCTAAAATAGCCGATTTTATCCGTTTGCAAATTTCTCTGAATGCTAATTTAGCACAAATTTCAAAGGCATAAGCGTCAGAGTCCACCGGATGGGTTTTCCCGTCTGTCAGCGTAACTTTCAATGCTTCAATCGGGAAACCGTATTTTCCGTTCGACATGGCTATTTTGAAGCCCTTTTCAATGCCTGTTACATACTCTTTCGGTATTAATCCGCCTTTTATTACGTTTTCCAATACCAATCCTTTGGCATCTAACGGTACAGGTTCAATTTCGCACTCAAACTCGGCAAATGCACCTCGTCCACCCGTTTGTCGCTTGTAGGTTTCCTTATGTTTATAAGGTTCCATAATAGCCTCTTTGTAATTCACTTTAGGTTTACCGTGATTACAATCTACATTAAATTCGCGTTTCAGACGGTCTAACAGAATGTCAAGATGCAATTCGCCCATACCGCTAATCAGAATTTGGCTGGCGTCTTCGTCTATTTTCACCACAAAAGTGGGATCTTCTTCTGCCAATTTAGCCAGCGCGGTCATCATTCTGTCTTCGTCATCTTTCGTTTTTGGCTCTACCGCGATTTGGATTACCGGTTCAGGGAAATCAATATTTTCCAGAATAACCGGATGTTTCTCATGTGTGAGGCTGTCACCGGTTCGTATCGCTTTCATTCCCACCAAAGCTACAATATTTCCAGCTGATACTGAACTTTGCGCAATCTGCTTATTGGAGTGCATCTGCAAAATTTTAGCAACGCGTTCCCGCTTGTGTGAGGCTACGTTGTAAATAATGTCGCCCGTTTTTAACGTCCCCGAATAGATTTTAATAAAGGTAAGCTTGCCTACAAAGGGATCGGTAGCGATTTTGAATGCCAGCGCCGAAAAGTGCCCGTTCGGGTCAGGTTCACGTATCTCTTCCTCATTACTGTTCGGATTAATTCCTTTTGCCGGCGGCATATCCGTTGGGGAAGGCAAATAGCATACTATGGCATCAATTATCTTTTGCACGCCTGTATTTTTGAAAGATGAGCCACATAATACCGCTGTAATTTTGTTTTCCAGCGTAGCTTTGCGCACTGTATCCATCAATTCTTCGGAGGTAATGGAGTCAGGATTGTCGAAATACTTAACCATCAACCTTTCGTCGGTTTCGGCCAGGGCTTCAATCATGAGCATGCGATATTTTGCTGATTCGGCAATCATGTCTTCCGGGATATCATACTCGTCGTATTTCACCCCCTTGCTCTCTTCATCCCAAACATAGGCTTTCATTCTAATCAGGTCAATAACTCCTGAGAAAGTCTCTTCTGCACCTATCGGCAGTTGAATAGCCACCGGATTAGCACCCAGTCGCTCTTTAATTTGATCTAAAACGGCATAAAAATTAGCGCCGGTTCTATCCATTTTATTGATGTAGGCAATACGCGACACGCCATACTTGTCGGCCTGTCGCCAAACAGTTTCCGATTGGGCTTCTACGCCGCCTACGGCGCAAAAAATAGCTACAGCCCCATCAAGAATACGCAACGAGCGCTCTACTTCTACCGTGAAATCCACATGTCCGGGGGTATCAATAATATTGATTTTATATTCCTCGCCGCTGTATTTCCATGTTACGGTAGTAGCTGCACTGGTAATTGTGATGCCGCGTTCCTGCTCCTGAATCATCCAATCCATAGTAGCAGTACCCTCATCTACCTCACCGATTTTGTAGTTGGTTCCGGTATAGAAAAGAATACGTTCTGTAGTAGTGGTTTTACCGGCGTCAATATGTGCCATAATACCGATATTTCTAATTTTATCCAACTCTTCTGCCATATTCTTTTCTTATACCTCGACCTAAGTATTAAATGAAACAGTTTACTGATTTAGAATCTGAAATGCGAGAATGCCTTGTTCGCATCAGCCATTCTGTGAATTTCCTCTTTACGTTTGAAAGCAGCACCCTCTTCTTTATATGCTGCCATAATTTCGGCCGCCAACTTTTGTGCCATTGTTTTTTCATGGCGTTTGCGAGCGAAATTGATTAAATTTTTCATGCCTACGGATTGCTTCCTTTCGGGACGCAATTCGGTAGGAATTTGGAAAGTTGCCCCTCCGATTCTCCTGCTTTTTACTTCCAGAGCCGGAGTAACATTGGCCAGAGCCTGTTTCCAGATTTCGACAGGATTTTCTTTCATTTTATCTTCTATGATGCTCATCGCATCGTAAAAGATTTTGAAAGCGACAGTTTTTTTGCCTTCCAGCATAATATTGTTGGTAAATTTGGTTACCAACACTTCGCCATATTTCGGGTCAGGAAGGATGATTCTCTTTTTTGGTTTAGCTTTTCTCATTTGTTACTTCAATAAAGAATTATTTACTATTGGGCAGCCCATTTTAGCGCTCAATTCACATTAGTTAACTGATTTTAAGCCTATGCTTTTTTCTTTGGACGTTTGGAGCCGTATTTGCTTCTGCCTTGCAGTCTGCCTTCAACGCCGGCTGAGTCTAATGCTCCGCGCACGATGTGATAACGAACTCCCGGAAGATCTTTTACACGACCGCCTCTGACCAAAACAATAGAGTGTTCCTGTAAATTGTGGCCTTCGCCCGGTATATAAGCATTCACCTCTTTGCCATTAGTCATGCGGACTCTTGCCACTTTTCGCATGGCAGAATTTGGCTTTTTAGGTGTTGTGGTATAAACTCTCAAGCAAACGCCGCGCCTTTGAGGACATGAATCCAATGCTCTTGATTTGCTTTGATAGGTCAATTTTTTCCTTCCTTTCCTTACTAATTGTTGTATTGTAGGCATGTTATAAAAAATTTAATCTCACGTTATTAACTGTAAAAATCCCTTTCTTTTTTTGGGGCTGCAAAGATACATTTTTTTTTAATATGAAAATTAACCTTGCTGAAAAAAAATAATTTCAAAATACCCATTGAGAATGTAAAGTTGGGAATTATTTTTTTCTGGTGGAAAGTCCGGGATTAAAAACAGCAAAGCCTCTCCGGGCGGAGGGGCTTTGCCTGATTTTAATTTAAATATACTATGATCTATAATAAATGATAGGGTTTTAAAATCTCTTTCCCTATTTCCACTGCTTTTTCATTGTCGGGAATGAGATGGTGATGACGTGCCGGCAACGATTTTTCAAGCCCTTTATGTAGCATTTCGGGGGTTACAATGGATTTGATTTTCAGAAAACCACCCAGCACAATCATGTTAAACAATTTCATGATACCGATTTCTGATGCCTTATCGGTTGCAGCCACCTGATAGATATTAATATCTTTACGTGTCGGGTGATCGGTAATGCCGTTAGGGTCGTAAATTAAAAGGCCACCCGATTTTACCGAATGTTCAAATTTATCCATCGACTGCTGGTTGAGGATAATGGCGGTATCAAATTGGTTTAAGCAGGGCGAACTGATACGTTCGTCGCTGATGATGACGGTAACATTTGAGGTACCGCCACGCATTTCAGGCCCGTAAGAGGGCATCCAGCTTACCTCTTTATTTTGCATAATTCCCGAATATGCCAAGATTTTGCCCATTGAAAGCACTCCTTGTCCTCCAAAACCGGCTATAATGATTTCTTCTGTCATGACTTATCGTTTTTTAAGTTATTACTCTATTCTTTATCAGGTACTTTCATATCGCCTAACGGGAACATGGGCAGCATGTTTTCTACAAGCCATTCATTGGCTTGTACCGGTTGCAGCTTCCACCCTGAATTGCAATTGGATACAACTTCCACGAAAGATACTCCTTTGCCCAATTTTTGATACTCAAATGCCTGACGAATAGCCTTTTTACATTTGCGAGCCGTAGCCGGCGAATAGACAGCCTGACGGGTAACATAGCAAGTGCCCGGCAGTTGTGCTAACAATTCGGTGATTTTTAAGGTGTTTCCCATAATTTCGCGATCGCGGCCATAAGGACTTGTAGCGGTTTTCATTCCTTCAAGGGTAGTGGGCGCCATTTGTCCGCCGGTCATGCCATAAATGCCATTGTTCACAAAAATCATGGTAATATTTTCGCCACGGTTGCAGGTGTGAATAGTTTCGCCGGTGCCAATAGCAGCCAAATCACCGTCGCCTTGATAGGAAAACACGAAATGGTCGGGTTTCAAACGCTTAATGGCGGTAGCAATAGCGGGCGCACGGCCATGAGCTGCTTCAATGAAATCCACATCGAAGTAGTTATACGCCAACACCGAGCAGCCAACCGGAGCAATGCCTATTGTATTTTCTTGAATGCCCATCTCTTCAATAACTTCGGCTATCATTCTGTGGACTGTTCCGTGTCCGCAGCCGGGGCAGTAGTGCATGGTGGCATCGGTAAGTACCGGTGTGCGCCTGTACACTAAATTTTCAGGTTTTATTATCTCTTCTCTCGTCATTTTTTTTCTCTTTTAATCGGTTAATTATTTAGCTATAACTTTTTTCAGAGCTTCGCATATTTCGGTTGGCGTAGGAATAATACCGCCGAAACGACCATAATGTTCCACAGGCACGCGACACTCTACAGCGAGTTTCACATCTTCAACCATTTGCCCTGCGCTCATCTCTATTGAGAGGATGCCTTTCATCTTTTGCCCCAATGCCTTGAGCGCTTTTGAAGGGAAAGGCCAAAGGGTAATCGGACGCAACAACCCTACCTTAATACCTTCTGACCGAGCCAGCTCAATGGCTTTTTGACAGATACGGGCAGATGAACCATAAGCTACAAACAGGTATTCGGCGTCTTGAGTCATAATCTCTTCGTAACGCACCTCTTTGGCTTCACACTCTTTATATTTGCTTTGTATGCGAATATTTACCTGCTCCTGTTTGGAAGAATCCAATTCCAGCGAAGTTATGATGTTATGGTTGCGCGTGGGCAATTTGCCGAAAGCCGCCCATGGGAAGTTTTGTTTGATATATTCGTCTGTCCAGCGTGGCTTATAGTCGTCAACCTCCACTTTTTCCATTACCTGGCCAATCACTCCGTCCGACAAAATCATAACGGGATTGCGGTATTTGAAAGCCAACTCAAAGCCTAATTCTACAAAATCGTACATCTCCTGTACCGATGAAGGAGCAAGGGTAATAAGGCGATAGTCGCCATGTCCGCCGCCTTTTGTAGTTTGAAAATAGTCAGCTTGCGAAGGCTGGATAGTTCCCAGCCCGGGACCGCCTCTCACCACATTCACTATAAGCGCAGGAAGTTCGGCGCCGGCGATGTATGACAAGCCTTCCTGCATCAAACTGATGCCCGGGCTTGACGAGGTAGTCATCACTCGTTTGCCTGTCGCAGCGCCGCCATAAACCATATTGATAGAAGCTACTTCACTTTCGGCCTGTAACACTACCATACCGGTTTTTTCGTATGGTTTTTCAGCCATAAGATGCTCCAGAATTTCCGATTGGGGAGTAATGGGATAGCCAAAATAGCCATCCACACCACAGCGAATAGCCGCTTCTGCTATCGCTTCGTTCCCTTTCATTAGTCTTAATTCTTTTGACATATCTGTTTCTTTTTTTTGTTATTACTAAAATATAAAATGATCTGGCAACCTTCACCGGTTTGCCGGTTGCGTTACACTTTGACGCGATAAACTTCCAACACGCCGTCAGGGCAAATTACCGCACAGTTTGCACAACCGATGCAACTGTCTTCATTTAACATTTCGAGGTAGTTATACCCTTTTTTGTTTACTTTTTTGCTTAATGCAATACAGCTGTTCGGGCAGCCGGTTACACAGACGTCACAGCCTTTACATTTTTCCATGTCAATGACTATAGTTCCCTTGAATGCCATAATTGATAATTTTATTTTGTTATTAATTTGATTATTAGTAAAATACGTTTCCCAAAAGGATTTGACAAAAATACAACTTTTTTCTAATATGGCAATAGCCGGAAGCAGAATAATTTTCAAGCACTGATTTTATACGATGAAAGCATAATAATCAAGCTTTTATGGGTGCATGCTTTTTAAAATTTCTGCTGTTTTTCTTCCTGATAGTGGCGAAATAAAATCTGTTTTGAGTGAAGGCCGTTTTTAGGTAAGGATTGAACAGAAATCATTTGCTTTTTTTCTCTTTTTTGCCGAAGACCGAAATATGTACATAACGGTTGGGATTTTCTTTCAAATCTTTCACTAAATTGTTCAGTGATTCGGTAATGTTTTGCAAATTATTATAGAGAGTATCATTGTGGATGAGTTGCCCTACGGTGCCTTCACCGCTGTTAACTTTTGCCAGCATTGATTCCAGACCAGCCACCGTTTTGTCCAAATTGTGCATCACGCCGGCAATATTAGCTTTAACCAGCGTGTCGGCAATATTGTCGAAATTGGCTACCAGATGGTTGAGTTGCGGAGAAGCAGCTTTTAACGTCAGGCTGAATGTTTCGATATTGCTTACTAAAGCCCCGATTTTGCTCTTGTTTTGTGTCACAATATCGTTAAGGTTAGCGGTTGCATGCTTCAGACTGACCAGTGTATGCTTAATGTCGCCTGAGCCATTTTGGGTAACTAATGCCTCTTTCAGCGACAGGGCAATAGTATCCACCGAAGCCACTACATTCGATACCTGATTCAGCAGACTGTTAAGGGCGCCTTCTGCCGGCAGAAACTGCAGCGTGTCGCCGCTGGAAAGTGTGCGCATGTTACTGCCCATTTTAAGATTGAGTATATTACCACCTAACAGGCCGGAGGAGGCTATCGTAAGTTTTGAATCTGACGGCACGTTAATTTTTTCCGTTACCAATATTTCTACGACAATCTTCACCGGATTATCGCTCATCAGTGTAATTTTGGTAACTTTCCCTATTTTGTAACCGTTCATCATCAGCGGCGTGCTGGAATTTACGCCGTTCAAGTTATCGAAAACAGCATAATAATAGGTTTTTTTGCTAAAAACATCCAATCCTTTCAGGAAATTAGCGCCAATATAGAAGATTACAATAGCCCCGATACAAAAAACGGCCACTTTCAATTTATTGGCATTATTTCTTTTTTTTGTGTTATTTTGTATTTCTTTCACCATTTACTTAAAATATTGTTTGTGTTCAATATAGTGATTTTCAATGAATTGTGCTTAGTTTTCTTGAAACGGCATCCCTATATTTTTTCAGCAGCAAAGATACATTTTTTTTATATCTTTGCTGCTAAAAAAATTTTAGCTATGCAACAGCTTATTAATATTTGTAAAGGATTAGATGTCAGACTGAAAGGAGAGGCCCCATTGGATATGCTGTCTTTTAGCACCATGCATTATGCGCTTGTTCCTGACGATTTTCGGTGGATTACACCGAAATTATGTGTAAAGGAGGGGGATACTGTTAAGGTTGGAACACCTGTTTTTTATGCCAAGGAGAATGAAAAAATTGTCTTTGTGTCGCCTGTGAGTGGCATGGTAGCAGCAATTGTTCGTGGCGAAAAACGGAAAATTGAGTATATACAATTTTTGTCGGATGGCAAATTTGACTCTGTCCCTGTTGAAATTCCAACTGCCTTTAATCCAAACGTTATTAGAGAAACGCTGCAAAAATATGGGCTGTGGAATCTTTTGCGCGAGCGTCCGTTTAACCGCATTGCACAAACCGAAGCCACTCCCAAAGCTATATTTATCAGTGGATTTGATACTGCGCCTTTAGCTCCAGATTATGCTTTTTTGGTGGATGGACGGCAGGCAGAACTGCAAAAAGGAATTGATGTGGTAGTTCAACTCACCTCGGGAAAATGCTATTTTTCGCTGTATAAAGACAGGAATAACGCCATTTTTGAACAACTTGCCAATGTAGAATTTCGCTATTTTGCAGGCAAGCATCCTGCAGGCAATATTGGCACGCAAATTCATAAGATAGCCCCTGTAAATAAGGGCGAAATTGTGTGGCATATTAATCCGCAAGCACTCGTTATGATTGGAAAGCTTTTCCTGTATCGCAAGTTGGACTTTTCCAAAAGAGTGGTGCTTTGCGGCAGTGGGATAAAGCGGGCTGGCTATTTTGATTTGGTGCAGGGTGCAGCCGTTGAAACCGCTCTCCAGGACAGTCTGATGTGCGAAATGCCCCGCATTGTAAGCGGTAATGTATTGACAGGAAAAAAAATAGATATTTCCGGTTTTACAGGCTGGTACGACAATCAACTGACGGTAATCCCTGAGGGTGGCGAACGAAAACTGTTTGGCTGGATGGCGCCCGGATTCAGGCAGTGGAGTTTTTCGCACTCCTATTTATCATGGTTTTTTCCGAAGAAAAAGTATAATTTCGACACTGCCCTGCATGGCGGAGTACGTACCCTGATGCTGCATACGGAATACGAAAAAGTGTTTCCATTTGATATTCTGCCTGCAGAACTGTTGAAGGCATGCATTGTTGAAGATATTGACTTAATGGAAGCACTTGGCATTTACGAAGTTACGGAAGAAGATTTTGCACTTTGCGAAGTGATATGTCCCTCAAAAATAGAATGGCAGGAGTTGATTTTTAAGGGTTTGACATTATTATATGATTCAACCAGGTGAGAAGCAGGGAATGCATCCAACATATGAATGCGAGTATATTTTTCATACTTTTGCAAAAGTATTTGTTGAAAGTTTTTTCTTAATCATGTAACTAAAAAGATAAACGATGCGGTGGATAAAAAATTTGAGTAAAAAAGCGGAAAAACGGTTTGAAAAAGGAAAACCCTTACATCCCTTTTATGCCCTTTTTGATGCAGTAGATACCTTTTTGCTGACCCCAAAAACCATTACCACAAGGGGTAGCCATATTCGCGATGCGGTGGATATGAAGCGTATTATGATAACGGTGATTGTGGCGCTGATGCCGCCACTGCTTTTTGGGTTGTGGAATTTGGGCTATCAGCATTATCTCTCTATTGGCATACATGCCGGCTTCTGGCAGCAGTTTGGATACGGCTTTATGAAATGGCTGCCGATGGTGATTGTAACTTACGCTTCAGGACTGCTGATTGAGATTATTTTTGCACAAATTCGCGGACATCAGGTAGCTGAGGGCTTTTTTGTTACAGGAATGCTGATCCCTATGATTATGCCGCCCGATATTCCACTATGGATTGTGTCTGTGGCGACCATGTTTGCCGTACTGTTCGGCAAGGAGGTATTTGGTGGCAACGGCTACAATTTTCTTAATCCGGCATTATTGGCACGCGGTTTTGTCTTTTTCTCCTATCCGGCAGTAATTTCCGGCGACAAAGTGTGGATTGCCGAAAAAGCCGATGCTTTTTCGGGTGCCACACCACTGGCAATTGCCTCTTCGGCCGAATATGCCGACCAGTTGCTCTATTTGCCTTCTACTTTCGATATGCTAGCAGGTATTATACCCGGTTCTATCGGTGAAACATCAAAAATTGCCATTCTGCTTGGCGCGTTTATCCTTATTTTTACTGGCGTGGCCAGCCTGCGTATCATGATTTCTGTGGTAGCTGGCGGCTATTTTACCGCATTGCTGTTTAACATTTTTGGCACATCCGTATATGCCTCTGTGCCGGCTTACCAGCAAATGCTAATGGGTGGATTATTCTTCGCAACGGTTTACATGGCCACCGACCCTGTATCTTCGACACATACCCGTGCGGGACAGGTGATTTATGGCCTGCTGATTGGCGGTCTTACCATTGCAGTGCGACACCTTAATAAAGGCTATGTAGAAGGGCTGATTTTAGGACTGTTTTTAATGAATGTTATGGCGCCGCTTATTGACTGGTGTGTCATACAGCTAAATATCGAAAAACGAAAACAGCGGCAGGTGGTACGAGCTAAAACGGCTAAATGTAATGAAGTATAATCTATTTTCCTACCCCTGCGCAAAAGTTCAAAAGATTGTACGCACTCCATTTGACAGTAGCGTAAGGTTATGCTAACACAAAGAAAACCAGGTATATATAAAGATTTTGTTTATTGGGATTAAAGATGTTTTAGCCTAAAATTTGACCATTAAACCTGCAACTCAAAAAATTATGTACATTTGCGCCTTTTTTAATACGAATAATAAATAGCGTACATATATGGATTTTAGTTTAACAAAACAAGAAGAGCTATTTCTTCAAATGATTCGAGAATTTGCCGAAAAAGAGGTGAAGCCTTTAGCAGCAGCAGTGGACGAAGATGAGCGATTTCCTTTGGAAACCGTTAAAAAGATGTCGAAAATCGGATTACTGGGTATTCCTGTCCCTAAAGCCTGCGGAGGGCAGGGTGGGACTAACCAAATCTATTCAATGGCTGTGGAAGAGCTATCGCGTGTGTGCGGTACTACCGGTGTAATAATGTCGGCACACACATCGCTTTGCATGGCTCCTATTTTGGAAAATGGCACCGAAGAACAAAAGCAAAAATATCTGCCCAACCTGGCATCAGGCAATTGGATTGGTGCTTTTGGACTTACCGAACCTAATGCAGGCACTGATGCCGGTATGCAGCAAACTACAGCAGTAGATGCTGGCGATAAATGGCTTCTTAACGGCTCTAAAATTTTTATCACAAATGCCGGATATGCCCATGTTTACATCGTTATGGCCATGACTGACAAATCGTTGGGGACCAAAGGTATTTCGGCATTTATTATAGAAAAGGGAATGCCCGGTTTCAGCATCGGTAAAAAAGAGAAAAAAATGGGAATTAGAGGCTCTTCCACCTGTGAGTTGATTTTTGAAAACTGTGAAGTCCCCAAGGAAAATCTGCTTGGCAAAGAGGGAAAAGGATTTGCTATTGCCATGAAAACACTTGATGGCGGCCGCATCGGCATTGCCGCACAGGCGCTCGGTATTGCACAGGGCGCTATTGACGAAACGGTGAAATATACTAAAGAACGAAAACAGTTCGGGAAACCGGTTGCTTCTTTCCAAAACACCCAGTTTCAAATGGCAGACCTTGAGACTAAAGTGCAGGCGGCAAGATTGCTGGTGCGTTCGGCTGCTTACAAAAAAGATCATAATCTGCCCTATTCTGCCGATGCCGCTATGGCTAAACTGTTTGCCGCCGAAACCGCAATGGAAGTTACCATTAAAGCCGTGCAATTTCACGGCGGCTACGGTTACACTCGCGAATATGCCGTGGAACGCATGATGCGCGATGCCAAAATTACAGAGATTTACGAAGGCACTTCCGAAGTACAGCGCATGGTAATTGCCGGTAAATTGTTTAGATAATATCAGGAAAAATATTATGGCATAGTCAGAATTTAGAATTTAAAAATCAAACAGATAGGAAAAAGTCAAACCCAAAATAACTTATAAAAATTATGAATATAGTAGTTTGTATAAAACAGGTTCCCGACACAACGGAAATCAAAATTAATCCGGAAACGGGAACGCTTATTCGTGATGGCGTGCCCAGCATCATGAATCCGGACGACAAAGGCGGTTTGGAGATGGCGCTGATGCTTAAAGATACTTGCAACGCCCACGTTACTGTTATTACGATGGGACCGCCACAAGCCGAATCTATTTTGAGAGAGGCTTTTGCTATGGGCGTTGACAGAGCTATTTTGCTGACTGACAGAAGATTTGCAGGAGCTGACACGCTTGCTACTTCTCATGCTCTGGCTGGTGCACTGCGCACCCTTGATTTTGATCTCATTATTACGGGACGTCAGGCTATTGACGGCGATACGGCACAAGTAGGCCCCCAGATGGCCGAACATCTGCAATTGCCGCAAATTTCTTATGTGGCTGGCCTGACCTGCAACGACAGCAACTTGCTCACCGTAAAAAAAGAGACCGAAGAGGGATATCAGATACTCGAAGTGGAGTTGCCCTGCCTGCTCACAGTATTGGCTACTGCCAATAAAGCCCGTTATATGTCAGTACAAGGCATTATGGAGTCATTTGATAAAGAGATGGAAATTTGGGACGCCGACAAAATTGAGGTGGACAAGGAAAAATTAGGTCTGAAAGGTTCGCCGACCAGGGTCAAAAAATCGTTTACCAAAGCACAAAAGGGTGCCGGTGAAGTCTTTGAAGTGGATGCAGAAGAGGCTGTTGGCATTATTATCAGTAAGTTAAAGGAAAAATTCATCATAAAATAGTACAATCATGGATAAAACTGCATATAAAAACGTTTTTGTGTTCATCGAACAGAGGGAAGGCATTATTCAATCGGTAGCTTTGGAACTGCTGGGCAAAGCGCAGGATTTGGCGCAGGCACTCAATGAAAAAGTAGTCGCCCTGTTTGCTGGAAGTGGCATCGCCGCAGAGGCGCAATCATTGATTGAATATGGCGCAGATGAGATTATTGTAATGGATTCTCCAGAGTTAAAATATTATCTTACAGAACCATACACGCAGGCGCTGTCGCAAGCCATTACACAATTTAAGCCAGGCATTGTGCTTTTTGGCGCTACTACTATTGGCCGCGATTTAGGGCCGCGATTATCGGCGCGCCTCAACACTGGCCTTACGGCTGATTGTACCCGCCTCGAAATTTCGGAAGAGGGAGAATTAATGATGACTCGTCCTGCTTTTGGAGGCAACCTCATGGCTACGATTTTGTGCAGCGACCATCGTCCGCAGATGTCCACCGTACGTCCGGGTGTAATGCAGAAAAGAGAACGTGAAACAGGCAGAAAAGGTTCAATCATCCCGTTTGCCGCTCAATTTGACACCTCAAAATTCAAGGTGCGTCTGATTGAAAATGTGAAGGAAGATAAGGGAAAAGTAGATATTACGGAGGCTAAAATCTTGGTGTCAGGTGGCAGAGGCGTGGGGAGTAAAGACAATTTTGACAAACTGGCTCGCTTGGCCGAAACGTTGAATGCGCAACTGTCTGCATCGCGGGCAGTTGTAGATTCAGGTCTTGTTGACCACGACAGGCAGGTAGGCCAAACTGGCAAAACTGTGCGACCTGATCTGTATTTTGCTTTTGGCATTTCGGGCGCTATTCAACATCTCGCAGGCATGGAAGAAAGCGAATTTATCGTAGCCGTTAATAAAGACAAATACGCCCCCATTTTCAGCGTTTGCGACTTGGGTATTGTGGGCGATGTTAATAAAATCGTGCCTCTTTTGACGGAACGATTGCAGCCGTAAAGGCAGTGCCAAGCTGAAAATTACGATTTTTAATTTTGATGTTCTGATTTTGAATTGCCTTTCGATTTTAATGTCAGCGATTTGGCTATTTCATTCAGGCGAATTTCCTCTTCGGTTACGGGTATTATGCTAATACCGTGAGGTTGGGCTTTAGTATGTTCATCTACATATACAAATGTGGCAAATCCCTCACAAAAGGTAATATCGTGCGTTTTATCTCTAAAAACCCGCGTATGAGCCGTTAAGGTACTACGGCCATTCGACACAATTTTACTCTCAAAAGTGAGAATATCGCCGGCATGAATGGGATGCAAAAATTCCAGTCCGTGCACTTTCAGACATACAATATTTTCAGGGTTCAATACATTGGCTACCGCAATAAATGAGGATTCTACAAACCATTCCGAACAGCGTCCGGCAAATAGCGTTTTGTGATGATTCAGGTCTTCACTTTTCACGAGCCTGTGCGTGATTATTGATTTTAACAACATGCTTTCAGAATTAAAAATTCGGTTGCAAAAGTACATGTTATTTTTGAATGACAGTTTAATTCATAAATGTCAGATTCAAAACAATCGTTGTTTTCTTTTTTTTTTGTATTTTTGCACCCTAATTTATTCCAACCCTTGCTTAAATTATTTGTTAAATAAAAAAGAATGAATAGAGAAGAAATTATTACAACGATTAATAGCTTGTTAGTTGAAGAGATTGAAATTGATGCCGGTTTGATTAAGGATGATGCTCTCCTGAAAGAAGATTTGGGTATTGAAAGTCTTGATTTTGTAGATATTGTCGTAATTGTAGAAAAACATTTCGGCTATAGGATTAAAGCCGAAGAGATGAAAAATGTGAAGACATTGGCACAATTTTACGACTATATTGAATCTAAAATAACCGCATAACCTTTGACAAAGAAAGGCAAAGACCCTGAGTGGAAAGGCGTTACGGGTGGAGGTACATTCGGGCAGTGTTTTCTGTTTGTATTGCTGCACTGGTGTAGTGTGCGTGCAGGCTATTTTTTTGTGGCCTTGGTTTCTCCTTTCTATTTGATATTCAACGGCAAAGGAAGAAAAACAATCTACCGCTATTTTCGGCTGCAACACCGTTTCTCTCCTCTGAAGTCGTTGCAAATGTCTGTTAAAAATCATTATCGTTTCGGACAGATCATTATGGATCGGTTTTCGATACTGGCACAGGGTAAAACCCGCTTTAATGTGGAAATAGATGGACAGTCGTGTTTTGACAGGCTGATAAACAGTGAAAAGGGATTTGTAATGGTGAGTGCTCACGTTGGCAATTTTGAAATTGGAGGCTACTTGATGCATCAGGATAAAAAGCCTGTCAATGCAGTAGTGTTTGCAGGTGAAACGGTCAACTTGCAGCAAAATCGAAATAAACAGTTCGGGTGCCGTAATGTGCGGCTGATCCCTGTAATGCCCGATATGTCGCACCTCTTTTTGATTAACAGCGCCTTGAATAACGGCGAAATCGTCTGTATGCCGTGCGACCGACTCTTTGGCAGTTCAAAAAATGTACGATGTCGATTGCTCAATGGTGAAATTGATTTGCCGATAGGCGCTTTTCAGCTTGCTGCCATACACAATGTAGAGGTTATTACACTGTTTGTAATGAAAGAAGTCGGTATGAGATATCGCCTTTATGTAAAATCGCTTAACTGTCAATTAATCAATGAATTTTCCACCCCCCCCCCCCACAGGGCCCAAAAGGGA
>JAISAD010000105.1 GCA_031266895.1 Bacteroidales bacterium | reverse complement strand
GCATTTTTTGACAAACTACTATCTTCCGTTACAATATTGAAAGATAGTACTATTTTAGTTGATTCCGTACTTATTAAAATACAACAGAATAGAAAATGATAACTTAACCACTTTACGTTAATCGCGGTAGTTTACGATATTGCACCTATAAGTTCCTTAGGAAAAAATCAATATATTTGAAAGATGAAAAAAGATAAAAACAGGTTTACACACTCCACAGAAACAAATTCCCTGTATTATGGATTGTATTTTCAAAGCACGGCATCCCCCGAAACCGACCTCTATTTTTACCACCCCGACCACCTGGGCAGCGCCGCATGGGTAACCGACAGCGCCGGCCAGGCCATACAGTATCTGCAATACCTGCCCTTTGGAGAACCATTAGTTGACCAGCGCACAACGGACTGGGGTTCAAAATATTCATTCTCGGCTAAGGAAATGGACGAAGAAAGTAAATATCACTACTTCGGCGCACGATATTATGACTCGGATTTGAGTATCTTCCTCTCTGTGGACCCGATGGCAAGCAAGTACCCAGGCCTAACGCCCTATGCTTATGTAGCCAATAATCCAATAAAGTTAGTTGACCCCAATGGAGAGGAAATAGTGAATGGATTAAAGGATCCACCGCCCAGTTTCGAGCCTAAAGAGAAAATTAATTCGGCATCTTCTACTGCCAATCAGTCATATAAAACCTCATCATCCGCGGCTTCGAATGATAAGGGAGATGCCACAGCCACAAGGAACAATGATTTATAGGCCGGGCATTTCAGGAAGTAATGAAAGAAGCCGTAGCGTCCCTTACTTCAACAAAGAAGATTCAAGTAGCAAAAGAATCAAATATGATGGACAAGGTTATGACAGTATCCGCTATTGCCCCTGAATATTATAAAGTCAGGAAAAGTAAAAGAATTTATAGTATCTTTGCAGCCTGTTTCGTTAAGGGACTGTAATATTCATTTTAATATTCATTTTAAATTTTAGAAATAATGCCAATCAAGTACAATGTAAACGAAAGGGGAAATCCGCTTAGCCCCCAAGAACCCAAGAAATGGTATGCTGCCACCAAAAATACAGGCAGCATAGACACCAAAGCCCTGGGCAAAGAGATTGCACGGCGCAGCACGGTAAGCCCTGCCGACACGCAGGCAGTGCTGGTAGCTCTTACCGAAGTGCTGGTAGAACATCTCTCGGCGGGGCAGATTGTCCGTCTGGATGATTTCGGGTCATTTCAAGTGAGCATAGGCAGCAAAGGCGCAGAAACGGAAGCTAAATTCAATACTTCCATGATTAAAACCAGAAAGGTGGCATTCCGTCCCGGCGTCGAAATAAAAGTCATGCTCAATAACCTTAGATTTGAAAAGCTATAATCGGTTCGATAAAAACGAGTATTCGTTTTCAGTAAAATGAATACTCGTTTTAGGTAAAGTGAATACTCGTTTTGAGTAAAGTGAGTATTCGTTTTGGGTAAAACGAATACTCGTTTTCTGGGGCATAATTACAGGCCTGATACGCAGCAAGTTATAAAGCGCAATAAGAGCCTGTTTTTAGAGCCGCCGCATCCTGTGGATATGTAACTGTTTTTTTTTTGTACAAAAGTAACAACCCCTTATCATCTTTTATGGCTTGCTGTAATGAGTTGAGTGCAGGCCTAATATTTTTCTTTCTTTTCCTCCAGAAGTTTATTAAAAGCAGCATGTTTAAAAAAAATTGAAGGCAGCACTGCTGGATATTCCTAATCCCCGTATTTTTGTCCATTTATTAATGATGGTATCATTTATATGACCTGTAACAAAAAATGTATATGAAATTATTGGGTTTTAAGCGTTTTCTTGTAGTTTTAATGATAGTGGCCACTACTGATGTATGCGCACAGCGTCCGCTTATATATAAGTCTCCGCAATATGAATTTAACACGGCGGTTGAGCTTTTTCAGAAAGAGAAGTATGGTGCGGCACAACAATATTTTAAATATGTTTATGAAAATACGACCGACCAGCAGCAGGACTTGCACTCCCATTCCTATTTTTATATGGGCGTATGTGCGGCCTGTCTGCTCAATGAGGATGCCGCCTTCCTGTTGAAAGATTTTATTAGACGTTATCCTGCCCATTCGCTGGTGCCTGAAGCCTATTTTTATGCCGGTCGCTATTATTTCAATAAACAACAGTACAGGAAAGTAATAGAGTGTTTTGAATTGCTGGATGCCCGTCATGTAAAAAAGGAAGATGTAGCCGAATACAAGTTTAAAAAAGGGTATGCCTATCTTGAATTGGGTAATCGCGATGAAGCGCATATACTGCTGCACGAAAGTAAATACGGCGACTCTCCCTACAGCAAGCGGGCTACCTACTATCTGGCGCATATTGAGTATGAAGAGGGACATTACGAGGCAGCTTTACAGAATTTTCTGACCCTGAAAGATGACCCCGATTATGTCGAATCAGTGCCATACTATTTAGTGCAAATTTACTTCACACAGGGTCGTTATCAGGAGCTGATTGACATTGCTCCTTCGTTGCTGAAAGTAGCTTCGGATAAAAACAGGGCGGAAATAAACCGCGCTACAGGCATTGCCTATTACAGCTTAGGCAAATATGCACAGGCTGCCGCCTGCTTTGATAACTTTCTGCAGGAGGGCACGCCCAAGCTCGAACGCAATGACAATTTTGCCATCGGCTACACCTACTATCAGGTGAAGCGCTATCAGGATGCTATCGAATATCTTTACAAAACCACTTCAGAAAAAGATGCGACTACGCAAAATAGCTACTACATTATCGGAGACTGTTATCTGCAAAATAATCAGTATGCTATGGCAAGCCAGAGCTTTTCCGAAGCGGGCAAATACGACTACATGCCTGCTATTAAGGAGGATGCGCTCTATAACTATGCCAAATTGCAGTACCAAACCTCAACCGGCTCTTTCAACAGCGCTATCAAAGCATTGGAAGATTATATTAATCAGTATCCCAATTCGTCGCGCAACGAAGAGGCCAATGCCTATCTATCCTCTATCTATATGTCCACAAAAAATTATCAGGGAGCCATTAACTCTATTGAAAAGATACAGAGCAAAAGTCCCTCCATATTAAAAGCTTACCAGCGCTGCACTCACTTTAGGGCATTAGAGCTAATTAACAACCGCAATCATGATTTGGCGCTGGCAATGCTCGAAAAGTCGCTAAGCTATCCCATGGACAAGTATCTCAACATCTCTAATCTCTATTGGAAGGGGGAGTGCGAGTACCGGAAAGGCAATGTACAGCAAGCTTACTTTTCGTTGCAGAACTACAGAAAAAACAATTTAGCAGCTCAAGATGAAAATTATGCTCAATCGGCCTACTCGTACGGGTATGCCGCTCTTAAAACAGGCAAGTATGAGGATGCAAAACAGGCCTTTACCGAATTTTTGAAGAGCAATGCAGCAAAAAATGATATGGTGCTGAAAGCGGATGCCTGTGCCCGACTGGGCGACTGTTATTTGATGCAACGCGATCTGAAACAGGCTATTGCCCAATATGAGAAATGTGAAACATTGAAGCAGCAGAATGCTGACTATGCACTCTATCAGCAGGCACAGTGTTATGGTTTTCAGCAGAATTATGCTAAAAAAGCGAACTTGCTGGAAAAATTAATGGTCAACTATCCGAAAAGTCCCTATATAGACGATGCCGAATATGAATTGGCCGGTTCATACCACACGCAAAAAAACTATACACTGGCTATCAATGCTTACAAAAGCTTTATTCGCAAGTACCCGAAAAGTCCTTATATTCGACAGGCCTATACCCATTTGGCACAATCGTACCTGAACAATCAAAATCAGGAGGAGGCCATTGCCACCTACAAGCATGTGTTTGAGACCTATCCGGGTTCGCAGGAGGCCAAGGATGCAATGGGCAATCTGGAGAGCATCTATACCGATCAGGGCAATACCATCGAATTTTTTGATTACATAAGACGCAAAAGCAATATCGATATTTCAAAAGGGAAACAGGATTCTTCAGCGTTTAAAGCGGCTGAGCTTAGATACATGCGTGGCGATTGCGAAGCAGCCGTTACAGGCTTGACCCGCTACCTGGATCAATTTTCCACCGGTCTGTTTGCTGCCAAAGCCCATTTTTACAGAGCGGAATGCGCCTACGGAATGAATCGTTTTGATGCAGCCTTGAGCGATTATGAAAGTTTGATTAATAACTACCGTACCGAGGATTATGAAACAGCTATAAAAAAGGCGGCGACTATTACATACAATAAGAAAGATTATGCAACAGCATTAAAATATTTCAACCTGTTAGGCGAAGTATCCTCCTCGAATGAAAACCAGCTATTGGGCATGAATGGCCGGATGCGCTGTGCCTACGAGTTAAAAAACTATGAGGAGGTACTTGTTGCTGTAAATGCATTGCTGGAGTTGCCTTCCCTCGATCCTGATCTAAAAGCTGATGCCCAATATATCGGAGGAAAATCGGCCTATGAGCTAAATAATTATCCCACAGCAAAAAAGTTATTTGGCGACCTCACGGTCAATAATTCTAATGATGCAGCCGCTGAATCTGCCTATTTGATTGCCTATATCGAATTGAAACAAAATAATATAGAGACTTGCGAAAAGCAGATTGCCAGCATTTTGGGCAGCAATTACAGTTCCGAATACTGGTTGGCCTCTACTTTCATCCTGTATGGCGATCTTTATGTAAAAAAGGGCAATTATTTTCAGGCACGACACACTTATCAAAGCATTGTAGATAATTACGAATGCATTGATTTAAAAGAGACTGCAAGAAGAAAAATAGCCGAATTAGACGATATGGAAAAGAAAAATAAGACCAATGAGTAAAAGAGCAAACAAAAATAGGAGAGCAGCCATGAAAAAAAATGCAATCATTCTGATCATGAGTTTATGGGGCGGAATAGGTTTCGCACAGCCGATAGATACCGCTCACTTTCGCATGGAATTTGAGCCAAGACTGCGTAATGCACAAAAAATCAATCCTCCCGCATCTATTACTGATACCACAATTTCGCCGGTTACGTTTGACTACGATGTGCGTCCAATGCGCATGGATTTGTCATTCACTCCTACCCCTGTCAAGGCAGTAAAATTAAAGCCGGAACCGCGCACGGATACCCTTTTCCGCAATTTTATCAAGGTGGGATTCGGTTATCCGGTAACACCGCTGATAGAGGTTTCTATTCACAATCGAGATAATAAAAAGTACTCCTATGGCCTCAACTTTCATCACTTCTCTTCGTGGGCGCCCCAAATCGGCAAGCAAAAAGCGCTGAAAAAGAGAAATCAGGATGAGTTATCCATGACCGATTTGGCGTACTATCCGACCAGCGATACGCGGCTGCATCTCTTTTTCACCCGATTTTTCAGGCATCAAACCCTGTACTCGTCTATTGACTATAAGCACGATTTCGTGCGGCTATATGGTTTTAAGCAGTCGTTTTTCAATAATATTGATTTTGGAAAGAAGCCTTATAAAGACAGTCTGAACAATAATTTTCAGCAGTTGCACGGTGAAATAGGCATCCGTTCCAATTACACATTGGAAGAAAAGAGACTAAAACAGGATGTACGCCTTAACTACGATCTCGTTTATACTCATCGGCGTGATATGGAAAACCATGTTGGCATCAACTCCTTTTTTGCTTATGATGCCCGCTTTCTGAAAATTTCGGGTTATCAAAACTACCGCCTCGACTTGCTGATAGACTATTGGAACAATAAGTGGGGAATATCAAAAGGGGTGGATCACAGCTATAAAATAGAGTTTGCGCCTTCTGTGAATTTTGCCATAAAAGAGTACTTTTTCTCGCTGGGCGTGGGACTTCCGATTGTGCAAACGCCCGGCAAAACCAATGGCAAGGCACGTTTCCCGATCTATCCCAGGGCAGAGGTACAGTTAGGCATTATTCCGGGTATTTTGAGTATTGACGGCGGAATCACCGGCAGCGTAAAGTATAATTCGCTGCAATCGCTGCTTACCGAAAATCCCTATCTAAAACCCGATGTGCATAACCTGGAATTTACTAAAACCCAAATCAGCATTTACGGCGGTGTAAAGGGCAATTTAGTCAAGAAGCTCAACTATCGTATCATGGCACGATATTCGTGGGTTACCGACATGGCGATATTTATGCTGGATACGGCTTACACGTTTAAAAATCGGTTTGATGTGCTTTTCAAAAGCGGCAATGTGCTAAATGCAAGCCTTAACCTGAATTGGGAAGTAATTGATCACCTGCTGCTTACATTAGATGCCAACTATTACGGCTACTACAATTTCGACATGAATTATCAGTGGGTTAACAAACATCATGACACGCTGAATATGAGTCAGCCGTGGTATCAGCCCTCTTTTACTGTCTCATTTGGCGGCAAGTATCTGCTGAAAGACAGATACCTGTTCAATCTGAGTTTCAACTTGGCCTTTGAACGCTGGGCACTGGCCCCAATATTTCCAGAGGATGGCATTAGCCCCATCAGCTATACGGTACGCAAAATGCGCCCGCTGCTGGATTTCAATTTAGGTTTTGAATATCGCATTACCAAGCAGTTTTCCGCCTTTATTAACCTGAACAATATAGGCTGCCAATATTACAGCCAGTATTACAACTTTAACAATTTTGGCCTCAATGTGCTGGCAGGCATCACCTACTCTTTTGGCAAAGAGAGTTTGAAACCTGCTAAAAAGAACAGGAAGTAGCTATATTATTTTTACATTTTATTTTGTGTCAGCTATTTTATAGCGGCATATTTCGACAGGGTCCAGCTCAAAAGGTTCTCCTTCTTTTACCAGGGTATGATTCCATTGCACAGTTGTATCAGGAAAAGCATCCAGCCAAAAATCTCTGATAAGGTAAATATCGGGTTGCTGGAATACGTCTTCGGTCATTTTTATATTGCGGGTCCATCCTTCATCATATTCTGTTGCAGTGATTTGATCAGGATTTGTAACGGCACTGATGTAACTTGTCCAAAAGCTGCCAATGAGGCCGCTTCTGCCCAATGTTTCTATTTTTCTAGATAATTCGACACGTGGCGTTAAGGTTTTATATACGAATTTCATCTCCAAAACAGGAGACAAAGCGCCATATAAAATAACCATAACCAGCAGATATTTAATAAATTTGGCCTGAGGATACCGGTCGATAATCAATAAAATAAAAATGGAGAATGAGATGTAGGTAGCCACGAAATACCAAAAGCCCACGCCGTTTTTTAACACCCAATTGGAAAGGAAACAGATAAAAAATACGGCTATGGAGTTAATTAGAAAGAAGAGTGTCCATAAATTCCATTTTCTATTCTTAATATTTTGCTTGATTATGGCATGATTTTTAATCAGGAAAAAGGTAAAAAAGAGTATCAAAAAGATAATTAGCAGATATACATAACTATGAGAGAACCAGGGTATTCGGGATTGATAGGTTCTATCAGTTATGACATCTATTGTGCTAAAAGAGAGCGAATTGTAAAGGTGCGTTCCAAAGAGTTTAAAGGCATCCCAAACTTCAGACAGGCTGTTGAGCACATGCAAATTCATATGCATATGGCTGGTCATTTTAAGAAGACGAATAACAGTGTAGCACAAAGCCCAGCAGCCTGTAGCATAAAGTATCGTTGCCCAGTTACGGCACGCTTTTTTCGATACCCATAATATGCCAAGCAAGAGTAGTGCCGAAATCATACAGAGATCGGATACCCATATAGATAAAATTAATATAAGCGGAATTAGAGCAAGTGGACGCCAATTTTTTGAAGAGACAAATTTAGCTTCTGTTTTTCCCATTTTATTAATGCACCAGATAAGCGTGAAAAACACACAAAATCCCATAGCAATAGGGAAGCGCAACAGGTCAATGAAATTCATGGGAGGAAAGAACCATGCCAGGGCAAATCCTGTTTTCACTGTTTTCTTGCTAAAAAGGGAAGAAACCGACAGAAATCCGATGATCAACAGGATGTAGGTACTGATAGATACGGCAGTGAGCGCAGAGCAGCCAAAAAGGTTAATGAAAATTTGACTCATATAGGGGATTAGCATTCCACCTCGATTTTGCCCCCAGCAATAGACGGTTGTAAAATCAAAATGGTGTGCCATCAGCACATTGAGCGCATCGTCGGAAGAAAGCAGGGGATAGTAGCTATAGGAATATAAACGGAATGAGATAATAATGAATATGATGATAATGAACGGATATAGCCAATTAACAGCTGTTATGCTGCTTTTAATACGTATTCCCACTGCTATCCTACGCTCCCTTCCAGATTGATTTCGAGCAGTTTTTTGGCTTCCATTGCAAATTCCATAGGCAGCTTGTTGAGCACCTCTTTGGCATATCCGCTCACTATCAATCTGATAGCGCTCTCTTTGCCGATGCCGCGCTGTTGACAATAGAAAAGTTGCTCATCGGAAATTTTAGAGGTGGTAGCTTCATGTTCCAAAATAGAAGTCCTGTTATGGCATTCAATGTAAGGCCATGTATGCGCGCCGCACTGATTGCCCATAAGCAGCGAATCGCATTGCGAGAAATTGCGGGCATTTACGGCTTTTTTGGCCACTTTGACCAATCCTCGATAGCTGTTTTGACTTTTGCCTGCCGAAATTCCTTTCGAAATAATGAGACTGCGCGTATTCTTGCCCAAATGTATCATTTTGGTGCCGGTGTCGGCCTGCTGGCAGTTGTTGGTGAGTGCTACCGAATAAAACTCGCCGGAAGAGTGATCGCCTTGCAGCACACAACCCGGATATTTCCACGTAATGGCCGAACCGGTTTCTACCTGTGTCCAGGAAATTTTGGAATTGCGTCCCTTGCACAGGCCGCGTTTGGTTACCAGATTATAAATGCCGCCACGCCCCTCCTTATCGCCTGCATACCAATTCTGCACAGTAGAATATTTGATTTCGGCATTGTCTAAGGCAATCAGCTCCACAACGGCTGCATGTAGCTGATTTTCATCGCGCTGCGGTGCAGTGCATCCTTCCATATAGCTGACATAAGCCCCCTCGTCGGCAATGAGCAGCGTGCGTTCAAACTGTCCGGTGTTGGCCGCATTGATGCGAAAATAGGTGGACAGTTCCATGGGACAGCGCACCCCCTTTGGAATATAACAGAATGAGCCATCGCTGAAAACCGCCGAGTTGAGCGCCGCGAAAAAGTTATCGCCAGCAGGCACTATGGAGCCTAAATATTGCTTCACCAGGTCAGGATGCTCCCTTACCGCTTCGCTAAAGGAACAGAATATGATGCCTTTTTCCTTAAGCGTCTCTTTAAAAGTGGTCTTCACAGACACCGAATCAATCACGGCATCTACAGCTACCCCCGAAAACGCCTTTTGCTCGTCAAGCGGAATATTCAAAAGCTCAAAAGTCTTGCGTATTTCAGGATCCACTTCGTCCATACTTTGCAACTGCGCTTTTTTCTTTGGAATGGCAAGATATATGATATCCTGATAATCAGGATATTTAAATGAAAGATGTGCCCATTTTGGTTCAGACATGGTTTGCCATTTGGCAAAAGCCTTCAAGCGAAATTCGGTCAGCCACTCCGGCTCTTCCTTGCGTGCGGAAATCCTGCGAATAATCTCTTCATTCAACCCTTTCGGAAACTCTTCCACATCAATATCAGACACAAATCCGAAAGCATAATCATCAGTAGTGGCCTTATTGAGAATATCGTTGCTGTTATTATCGCTATTCATTAAGAATTTTTTTTAAGGATGCAAAAATAGCAAAAATATTCATAGTTATTGCTATTATCAACCTCAACATTCCTGTCGCTCACCCCAACATTGCTATCAGGATGGTATTGGGAAGTTTCCGCTTTATGACTTTGCAACTCTTATCGGGTGTTTGCATTGATTACATTTAATATGCTTTGAACCTTCGCCCTCATATACAAGTCTTTCCTGAAAAAACTCCATTCCGGCAGTATTGGGAGCGAAATATATTTTGTCAATATACCTGCCAATGGCTTCCGTATCTATAAAAAACATCCTGTCGCCTTCCAGTTTGACTTTCTCATGGTTGCCAAGCGCTTCGACTTTCACAATCCTGCACTCCTGCTCCTCCTTAAAGGCAATGTGTTTAACTAAATAACGCAGATTAATCAACAAATCGCAGACTGTTTCCTTGTTTATACTTTTTTCATTCTTCTTAATAAGTTCTTTCAACTCATTAAATTGTTTTCGTACTGCTTGCAGCTTTTTGTCTATACTGTCTTTATATTGATTTATCTTGTCCTGTATTGTTGCAATGTCTTCCTTTGAGTTATCACGAAAGAAAGTATAGTCATCCTTGTGTCCCAATGCAACAATCTGCTTTGTTTCAGGGTCAATATACGCGCACCGGTACAACGGATATGTTTCCCTGGTGTCTTCCTTTGTTCGGGTTACAAGTTTGCCATTCAATCCGCTCATTAAAGATTCGGATGCCATGCCTGAGGGGGCTTCCGCAAAAAAATCTTTCCTGAAAATCATGCTTACTCCCGTAGCCTCCTGCCCCTGCTCCTTGCCGTAAAGCCTGAACTGATTCAAACATTCGGGGTCAAATGTAAAGCAGGCGGTAAAAGCTTGATAACTCCGGTCAGTATCCTTACTTTCCAGGTCAAGATACTCGAAAGCAATCGTTCCTTCCGTCGGGTCGTTGGAGTGGAGAATAGACCCTAATCTGAAAGGCGAAACTTTGGCTTCCTTTTTTATTAAAAGTTTCTCCGCAATATCTTTATGAGTGTAGTGAGCAAAACCATTTACTGTTTCTTCGGGATTGTTGACATGCAATAACTGCATTATTTTAATAGATGACAGGTATATTTGTTTATAATCACGATATTCTTTGCTCTCTTTGTCAATCTTATTATATTTTAATATTCGACAAAAATAATCACCGTAGTCTATATCCCACAACTTATTAATGAGTTCGTCAATATTTTTATATTGGCTCATAGCATAGACTATGTCTATTTTAAAATGATTCTTATTATCGTTTAATACTCTTGCAACAGTCTCAATATATTTACAATTCCCGTTTTGGCATAATCTTATTAGATTATCATATGCCCTCGCATAATCCGGCTTTAATGCAATGGCCTTATTATAATCTTCAATGGCTTTGTCATAGTCGCCCTTGTTATTATAAGCATTTCCTCGATTGTTATATACCTTTGCATCATCCGAATTTAATGCAATGGCTTTATTACAATCTTCAATGGCTTTGTCATAATCACCTTTGTCATTATAAGCACTTCCCCGATTGTTATATGCACCTGCATAATCTGGCTTTAATTTAATGGCTTTATTATAATCTTCTATGGCTTTGTCATAATCACCTTTCTTTCCATAAGCCGTTCCCCGATTGTTATGTGCATCTGCAATATCCGGATTTAATGTAATTGTCTTATTATAATCTTCAATAGCGTGGTCATAGTCACCTTTTTCAGCATAAATATTTCCCCGATTGTTATATACCTCTGCCAAACCCGGCTCTAATTCAATGGATTTATTATAATCTTCAATGGCTTTGTCATAGTCGCATTTTAGAGCATAAGCATTTCCCCGATTGTTATATGCATTTGCATCATCCGGATTTAATTCAATTGCCTTATTATAATCTTCAATGGCTTTGTCATAGTCGCATTTGTCATAATAAGTATTTCCTCGCGTAAAAAATTTCGCCGCCTGTTTTCTTCTTTCTTCTTCGTCCATTATATTATGCTTTTTTTTATCCGTTTTCATTCAAAAAGCGGGCGGCTTCGATACCGGCCATGCAACCGGAAGCCGCGGCGGTAATAGCCTGTCGATAGCGCAAATCCTGCACATCGCCGGCAGCAAAAACCCCTCTGATATTTGTGAAAGGAGCAGGCTGGGTTTTAATGTAGCCCTCCGGAGTCAGTTCGAGCACTCCTCTAAACAGGTCAGTTACAGGGATAGTCCCAATGGCGACAAAAACACCATCAATAGCTATGGCTTGCTCCGATCCGTCTAGAGTATTACTCAGCAGCAGACCGGTAACACTTTTCAAAAAGCCCTGTTGTGTGCCCAAAATCTCCTTCGGCACATGATTCCACACAATTTCTATATTAGGCGTGTTGAAAATGTTTTTTTGCACGGCCGGCGAAGCCCGAAAAGCATCGCGACGATGCACCAAATAGACTTTGCGACAGAGATTGGCCAGATAGCGTGCCTCTTCAAGGGCTGTATCGCCACCGCCAATCACGGCAACATCTTTTCCCTTAAAGAAATGGCCATCGCAGGTAGCACAGACCGATACGCCAAAGCCTCTATATTTTTCCTCACTCTCCAGCCCCAGCCAGCGGGCAGTAGCGCCGGTAGCCACAATAACAGTATCGGCCACAAATTCGTGGTTATCATCTACAATACAACGAAATGGGCGCTGCTTGAAATCTATGTGTGTAACCATACCCGCACGAATGTCCGTACCGCAATGAATAGCCTGCTGCCGCAGGTCGCTCATAATGCCGGGACCCGATTCTCCCCTGGGATAACCGGGAAAATTTTCTACTTCGTGAGTAATGGTGAGTTGTCCTCCCGGTTGCATGCCCTCTATTAACACAGGGTTCAAATTAGCGCGTGAGGTATAAATTCCGGCTGTATAACCCGCAGGTCCTGAGCCTATTATCAAGCATTTTATATGTTCTGGCATAGTAAAAAAATTTGCTGCAAATGTACATAAAAATCTTCTACTCACATGCAGGCATATAAAAACCGGCTATGAAAAGCGGGATTAATGGTGCCCTTCGCAACTCGGTACCCCATCTGCCTTTTTATCGGCACGACAGCAGGCCGGCAATTTGGCGCGAACTGCCGCATCGGCCTGTACAGCATCGGCATTATAGCCCAGCTTGCTGATACCTTGACGTATGGCATCGGGACTGGTTTTCCTGGAATTGTAAGTTACCGTCAATTTTGCGTTTGCCATGTCATATTTACAATCTTTTACTCCCTTGAAAAACGGTACATTATCCATAAAACGGTCTTTGCACATGCCGCAAACGCCATTGGTTTGAATCACAACCGATTGTTCAGTTGATTGTTGAACATTCGTCTGTTGAACCGCCGGAGCAGCTTTTTGCGGTATGGGCGCTGTTTTCTTTTCTTGAGCAAAACCGCTCAAACTCAATGCTGCAACGAGCACTAAAATTAAATTCCTCTTCATTTTTTTGTTTTTTGTTAATTTATAGCTGTT
>JAISAD010000091.1 GCA_031266895.1 Bacteroidales bacterium | reverse complement strand
CCATTGTGTCGTAATTTGGTCTTTTATATGATTATAATATCCTGTTAGTGATATATTTACAATGTTTTTTGTATATTCCGTAGAAAGTGAAAAATTGTGGCTCGTTTCGGGTTTTAGCGTTTTGCTTCCTACCAGTCTGAACATTCCCTGATGGTCCCAGTCGGTGTAGAGTTCTTTCAGTGAGGGCGCTCTGAATCCACCTCCGTAAGACATCCGAAAAGTCAGTGTTTTAATTTTATACATTACTGATAATTTTGGGCTTATGTGCGGTTTGAAAGTTGTGTTATAATCCATTCTGACCCCATATACGAGGTTTAATTTTTTCCATAAAAGAATATCATGCTGAGCAAAAATCACATAATTATAACTTTGTGCAATGCTATTGTTGGCAAATTGGTAAGTTAACAGTTGATCATTGGCAAATTCTATCCCTGCAGTCAGGATGTTGCGAGTTGTAAAAAATTGATGGAACAGCGCTGTTGCCGTATGTTGCGTGTTGCGATAGGTGGATTTTGTTACACCTGCCATCTCTTCAGTCAGGAAAAGGTCAAGTTTATCATAGAGATCAAAGGCATAAGCCATTTCCAGACTTTGTTTAGGCGTGATAGCCCAATTTGCTCTAAACGAGGCATTTCCTCCGATATAGAGGTCATTGCGCTTGTTATTGCTTGCCAATCCCAAATCTTCATGCCAGTAAAATCTTCCGGTTGCCGTCAGTTTCAACTGTTTTACAGGCGTGTAATTCATTTTTTGAGTGACAGAAATATCTTTATAACCTTTGATTTCGGTGGTGTATTTATTGGTATCTGTTATGGTTTCATTGGCAAAAATATAGTCCGACCCCTTGCTGTCTTTAAGCAGATAGCCTTTGAAGTATTTAAAATTTCCAGTGGTCAAACTGTTGAACTGCGCTTTTTTGAAACCGACAGAGAGCCCATGCTGCTGTTGGGCATGGCTGCCGTAGCGTGAATTTAGACTTACTTGCCATGCCCGATTGGCATCTTTGGTAATCATATTAACCACTCCGCCGATGGCGCTTGACCCATATAGCGCCGAGGCTGCGCCTTTGACTACTTCTACTCGCTCTATATTATTGGCATCCATGCGGTTATAATCTACATTGTCGCGCGTTTCTCCCGCTATGCGCTCGCCGTCAATCAAAAACAGGATATATTTTCCACCCAGGCCCTGCATATTTATGTTGGTAGAACCGCCGTGCGAAGTAAATTCCATGCCTGGAAGTTCTATTTCTAAAATATCTTTAATATTTTGAACATCGGTACTTTGTATATCTTTGGCTGAAATCACGCGCGTAGGTACCGGCACATCCTTTAACATTTTAGGAGTACGTGTGCCGGTAACGACAATTTCTTCCATTTGCAATGCATCTTCCTGCAATACAAAATTTATCATTGTATCTTTATGTATATGAATAGCAATTTCTTTTGTTTGAAATCCAAGCGATTGTATTACAATAAGATAATCTCCTGATGAGGGCAGCAAGAGAGTATATTTTCCCTCCACATCGGTAGTTGTTCCAACTGCTGTTCCCTTGACCCCAATTGTGGTGTATGCAATGGCGGCGTTGTCGGTGGCTGCAGTAATATAACCCGAAATCTTCCTGTTTTGTGCAGGAAGATTTCCGAACCAGCCCGATAGGAGCAAAATGATAAAAATATATCTTATTTTCATGAATAAATCCTCAAATTATGGATTATTAATCCATGTAAACATAGGTAAATTTGATGTGCCCCTTAATGTTTTCAGCATTAATATAATCAATGAATTTGATTTTTACATGTTTCCCCTCTGCGGTTTTGAAGATAAATACATTGTCGTTCAATTCGTAAACAGGCGGCATAGTTGCGGTGTTAAGCTTCATCCAGCGAGAGGCTTCCTTATTGAAAGGCTGCACGTCATAGGTAGGCGGCATCGAAAGCATGATGCTATCGGTCACATCTGTAATGTAACCTGTAGCAGGAATAGCAGTCAATTTGTCCAAATCGGTGTAGGAAGTTTGCAGAGCAGCTCCCTTTCCCTTTCCCGATTGACCGCCATTGAGTCGCACGTCGTAGCGATGCAGCGCCATATCCCAAGAGAGATCGTTTTGAAAATCGGTAATGGCCACTGTTTTTCCCTCCTTAAAGGAAACATAAACCCATTTGTCGTAGGCTGTAGCATCTACGGTTAATGTGGTGCTGTTTTTGGAAGGTTCCTCTATTTTTTTGGGTTTTTCGCAAGCCGTCATCAATGAACATATTGATAATGTGGCGATTACTAATTGTGTTGTTTTTCTCATAATATTATTTGTTTTTAAATTGAAAAAAAAATTATCGGTTGCAAAAAAACAACAAATAGTGCCAGCAAAATTTCCCTATTTATGGGGAAAAGGAGATGTTTTTTTCTAATTTCTAATGATAATGGATGTTTTTTTTATTCTTTTGGACATTATCCTGATATGCTATTTTTGATGTTTGTGCTTTTATCGCCCATTTTATGCAAAATCACCTCGTATCGCACAAAAATCTTATTATAAAACAGCATAATTAATGTTAATTCAATGCTAATATTAACAAGTTTTATAGGATAGATGGAAAATAAAATGCTAAAACAGACGCATTTACAGAATAAAGAAAGAAAACAGAGCAAAAAAGCGTAAGGTCATAACTTTTCTTTGTAGATTTGCAAGCATAAATCATTAATTTAGTTTAATTAAAAATCACATCGTATGAAAAACTTATTTCTACTTTTCGGGCTTTATTTATTTATGAGCTTAACCACCGTAAATGCCCAGTTTTGGGACATTAACGGCAATTCGGATGTCAGTTCCGGAAACTTTGTAGGTACTTTAAAAACAGTGCCG
>JAISAD010000066.1 GCA_031266895.1 Bacteroidales bacterium | reverse complement strand
AACTGTCGGGGGGTGAGCGGCAGCGATTGAGCATTGCGCGTGCCATTCTGCACAATCCGCAAATTCTCATTCTCGATGAGGCCACTTCGGCACTGGATAACGAGTCGGAACTGTTGGTACATCAAACTTTGGAAGAAGTTATGCAGGATAAAACGGCTATTATAATAGCTCATCGGCTATCCACTATTCGGCACGCCGATCGCATTGTCTTTTTGGAAAAAGGACATATTGTAAAAATAGGAACGCCGGAAGAGTTGTATATGCAGAAGGAACTTAATTGACCGGTTATTGAAAAGCCGCTTTTTGCGTATCTTTGCAGCAAAATTATCAAAATGGGATATTGAATATAAATGATAAAATCAATTGGCATTATAGGTTCAGGAAATGTGGCGTCATGGTTTGGTTTTACATTGCATCAATGTGGATTTTCCGTAACACAGGTTTGCAGTCGCAATAGGGAAACGGCTTCGCAATTGGCTGCCCGTATTGGCGACGCCGAAGTTATAACCGATATAACACATCTGCGTTCAGACAGTTCACTTTATCTTTTTGCCCTGCCTGACGATTATTATACTGTTTTACTGGAAAAAATCCCATTTATTATGCCGTTGGCAGTACATACTGCCGGCTCGTTATCTTGTCGTGTTTTTCAGCAGAAAGCAACACACTACGGAGTAGTCTATCCCTATCAAACCATTTCCAAGGATTTAGATTTCCGTACATTGGAGGTGCCTCTTTGTGTAGAGGGTGATGATGAATATACAACTTCTCAATTACTTCAATGGGCACAAACACTCTCATCAATGGCTTCCGTACAGACCGAATCACAACGATTTTTCCTGCATCTTGCGGCGGTTTTTGGTTCCAATTTTACCAATGCCATGTACCATATCGCTTACGACTTGCTGGCACAAAATCAGATTGACCCAAAAGTGATGATGCCGCTTTTGCGCCAGACTCTAGCCAAAATTGGTAGCATGTTACCGGCCGAAGCCCAAACAGGTCCGGCCGCACGCGGCGATCAACAGACTTTGAATAAACATTTGGAAGCATTGGACAATAAACGGTTAAGAGAAATTTATCTTGCTGTTAGTCAGTATATTAAATTAAACATTAATCATTAAACATTAAAAATGCAGAATTATCGGGAAAAATTAAGAGAAATTACCACTTTTATTTTTGATTTTGATGGAGTATTGTCTGATGGGAAAATTTATGTTATGGGAGATGGTGAACAAGTGCGTACCACCAATACCAAAGATGGCTATGCATTGCAATATGCTCTGCGCAAAGGATATCGGGTCGCTATTATTTCGGGCGGCTATGCGGAATCTATGAAAGAGCGATATAAAAACTTTTCCGGTATGGATATTTTTTTGAAGGTGAGTAATAAAGTTGAGGTTTTTAACCAGTATGCAACCGCAAAAGGAATTAAGTTCAACGAAGTGCTTTATATGGGGGATGATATTCCTGACTATAAATTGATGCTGCTTGCCGGTGTTAAATGCTGTCCGGCAGATGCTTGCGAAGAAATCAAGTCTATTGTTAACTATATTTCATACCAAGTGGGCGGCAATGGAGCAGTACGTGATGTGATTGAGCAGACATTGAAGGCACAGGGACGATGGTTTGAAGAGGATGCTTGCATTTGGTAGCAATGAAAAGTATTACTGTTTTGTCGATTCCGTTGCTCTATATCTTAATTGGCGTTGCGTTTATTTTGCCAAAGATTCCGATCATAGGAAAGTTTTTTAATATCATCAACACGGCTATTCACGAATTGGGGCATGCTTTAATGGCCTTGCTGATTGACGGTAAAGTGCACAAAATTGAGCTCTTGGGCGACAGTAGTGGCGTTACTGTTACACAAAGCAAATCCAAATTTGGTTCGTTTCTCATTGCATTGGCAGGTTATCCGTTTGCGGCCGCTACAGGCTGGCTGTTTCTTTTTATGAATAGTGTAGGCTACGAGAAAGGTGTGGTTGTCGGATTGCCATTACTCTTTTTAATTATGTTAATGTTTTGGATACGAAATATTTACGGCATTATTTGGACACTTTTATTTATTGGGCTCAACGTTTTTCTTATATATTATGACAAAGCAAATTGGATTATGATTGCGGCCAATTTTTACGCTATTGCCATTATAATAGAGTCATTATCTTCTTCATTTGCAATACTTTATCTTTCATTTTTTCGTTCAGATAGTGCCGGAGATGCCACCAATCTGCAAAAAATCACCCATATTCCAACCTTTTTTTGGGGAGCGCTGTTTTGCGCTTTTTCCTGCTTTATGGGATACTGGTGCTGGAAGCTGCTATTTTGAATTTTGACCGGCCAGTTGTCCGCAGGCGGCGTCAATGTCTTCACCACGACTTTGGCGAAGGTTCACAATCAGGTTTTTATGTTCCAGCTGTGTCATAAACTGGCGCACCGTTCCAGGGTCTGACTTGGCAAAATCTCCATGTGTGGCATTATAGTTTATAATGTTGATTTTTACGGGAAAAGCCCTGCAAAAAATGGCTAATTTATTGGCATCGGCGATGCTATCGTTGAGGCCGTGCAACATTACGTACTCAATTGTGATTCGGCTCTGCTCTTTTTCAGCAAAAAAAGCTACAGCCTGCTGCAATTCCTGTAATCGATTAGTGCGTGTTAAGGGCATGATTTTGAGCCGTTTAATCTCATCAGCACAATGCAGCGAAAGTGCTAATCCCACTTTAAGTGCATGTGAAGCGAGGGC
>JAISAD010000029.1 GCA_031266895.1 Bacteroidales bacterium | reverse complement strand
ATTTTTGCAACTGCACCAGCCGGAACGATATGAGCAGATAAAAAGTCAACTGATGCTAACGCTGCTCAATCGCGACATTTACCACCAATTTGAACTTTATCCCTATAGCGACAGATCTTGCGCCGTCCCTATGCCGCAATCGGAAACAGCCACTCAATCTGCTGTTCATACAGACGACAAGAAAGGCACATTGGAAAACCATATTTTACAGTCTGCAAGAGTCGAAAATGAAGAGGATGTTATTAATCATCTAATCGATAAATTTAGCAAAGATGCGCCCAAAATTCAAGCCGATCCAAAGTTACATGACATGAGCGCCAACTACGGGAAAACGAGTTTGGAAGAAGATGATAAAATCATAACTGAAACATTGGCAGATATTTACGCCAATCAAGGCTATTACGGGAAAGCGATAAAAATGTATAAAAAACTGGCCTTGATTTTTCCAAAAAAAAGTAGTTACTTTGCAATCCGAATTTTGCAGGTGAAAAATCAGCAAAAAGAGGCTCAAATAAACACAGAAAATCATCAATAAATTAATAAATAACAATGACAATTCTCGTAATTATTATCATTTTAGCTTGTCTGGCATTAGGCTTTTTTGTATTAATTCAAAACTCAAAAGGGGGTGGCCTGGCCTCCAATTTTGCCTCCTCTAACCAAATTATGGGCGTTAGAAAAACGACTGATTTTTTGGAAAAAGCTACATGGAGTTTGGCCGGTGTTATTATGGTTTTGTGTTTGGCATGCGCTTTTATGACTAAATCAGAATTTCAAAAAGCCAGACCATCACAAGAGCAAGCTACAGAGCAAACTACAGATACTGATCTATAATAGACTGACAATCAATTAGAAAAACGTATAGGTTCTCTTTTTCATGCATGAAAAAGAACAATGCCAGTTACTATGTTCTACTCTTTGTAGCCAGTTCATTATGGGGCGGTTCATTTGTATTTACCAACAGGCTGCTTAAATCCATAAGTCCCATTTCGCTCATCTTTACTCGACAGATTATCAGTTCGGCACTTTTTATTGTTATTTGCCTCTTATTTTTTCGTAAAGACTTGAAAATTAAGTTCAAAGACTTGAAAATTGTCTTTGCATTCAGTTTTTTTGAACCTTTTTTATACTTTATCTTCGAAACTTACAGCCTTAAATACAGCGACCCAACGGTAGTTGCCATTATTGTAGCTACCATTCCGCTTTTTACAGCGTTGCTGGCCATTTTCTATTTTAAAGAACAATTCAGTAAAATCAATATGTTGGGAGCTATAGTTTCTATTTTGGGGATCGGCATTATGTTAGCACCCTCTTTTAGCAGTACCCATTTCAGCAGCACAGGCACAGCGCTGGCTTTTGGTGCCGTAATTTGCGCGGTGTGCTATGGATTTTTTGTCCGCAAAATGGCGCAGGGCTATAATTCAGCAGTCATTATTACTTATCAAAACCTCATTGGGGCATTGCTATTTTTTCCGCTTTTTCTCTTTTTCTTTAACAAAAATCAATTTCAAGCCGAGTACATAGCGCTGCATAATCCACTCAATTTAAGCTATATCCTCATACTTTCAATATTCTGTTCAGCCATTGCTTTCATGTTTTTCTTTCAAGGCATTCAAAAAATGGGATTGGGAAAAGCCAATACGTTTACCAACCTGATACCGGTTGTAACGGCGCTTCTATCCTTCTTTATTATTGGAGAACAGTTTCCTTTTTACAAGATTATCGGAATTATTGTGGTGATCACGGGGATATTTCTGGTACAAAAGAGAGGAAAGAAGATACAAGAGGTAAATGCAACTATTAGCGGAGTTGGGGATTAAAATCCTCAAAAGAAAAGAGGGTAAAAAAATATAATTGCCTTTCTGCGATTATCGCTGATGAAAATCTTGAACCTATTCCATTACATAAACGCGAGGCACGCGCCGCGCAATAGCAGTAAGCAATTCGTAAGGGATTTTCTTGATTGAAATGGCTACCTTGTCCAAGGGATTGGCGTGGCCATATATCTCTACCTCATCACCCTCGCTTGCCGTAAGGCCGCTCACATCAATCATGCACATATCCATGCAAATCTTACCAATAATGGGAACCAGCTTTCCTCTAACCAGCACTTTTCCTGCCCCGTTGCTCAACTCGCTTGGCAATCCGTCTGCATACCCGATTGGAATAATGGCCAGCGTCATCGCCTCCTGTGCCGTAAAAGTGCGATTATAGCCTACCGTTTCGCCTTTGCCGATAGATTTCACCTCTGTAATAACGGTTTTCAGTGTTACGGGGTCTTGCAAATGAGGCAAGTCCTTAGCTATGTAAGAGTATCCGTAAAGGCCAAGCCCCAAGCGTACCATATCCAACTGAGCCTCATCGGCGAAGCGTGAAATGCCTGCCGAATTGAGTATATGACACAGCACGGGATATGGCAATTGGGGCCTGATGCGGTCGCAAATTTGCTTAAACAGCGCTATCTGTCCGCGTGTAAAAGCATCTTCATTTTCGTCTTCGGCAGCAGCCAGATGAGAAAAAATCGACACTGCCTTTAACTGCGGCGCCCCTTTGATTACCGCCATTAGTTTATCAATATCCTGCCACTCGAAACCCAGCCGGTGTATTCCCGTATCGAATTTTAAATGTATTTTAAACTCTTCTATTTCAGTGTGGTATGATAATATTTTTATCAATTTGTCTAAATAGTAAAAATTAAAGATTTCGGGTTCCAGTCCCCAGTTAAGCATCATTTCAAAACTGTGCGCCTCTGCACCCAGCACAATGATTGGGGTATGAATATGGCGTTGTCGCAGCCGCACTCCTTCATCGGCATAGGCCACTGCGAGATAGTCTATATTGTTATATATGAGTTCATTAATTAATTCTGCATCTCCAAGTCCATAGCAAAGCGCTTTCACCATTGCCACTATTTTAGTGTCCGGTTTCAGAAAAGAGCGGTAGTAGTTCAGATTATTCACTATGGCCGGCAAGTTGACTTGTAAAATGGTTTTATGTGTTTTAAATCGCAATAAATTAACAATTCGCTCAAATTTAAAATTGCGTGCTCCCTTAATTAATATGGCCTCATGGTCAAAACGAAGAGAGGAAAAATGTTGTAGCAATTCTGCAGTGGTGTTAAAGAAGTGCTGTTCGGGAAGATGAAACTGGTGCTGGTGCGTTTTTAGTTGTTCGCCGACCGACAGCAGGCGCACAATGCTTTTCTGATGCAACAGCTCGTTTATATCTTCATAGTCGCTTTCGGTTAAGGGGGTTGCCTGTTCAAAATCGGATAGAATGAGCGTTTTAGAGCGGTGTGCGGCTTGTGAAACCAAAAAATCAAGGGCAATACGCAATGAACTGAGATCGAGACTGTAAGTATCGTTAATCATAATGGACTGATTAACGGCTTCCTGGATTTCAAGACGCATGGAAATCGGAACTAAACGCTGTAATTTTTCGTTAATTTCGGAAGCGGCATAATCAAGCCGGCGCAGCAGAGCGATGATGTGCAGGGCATTTTCCACAGAGGCCGCATCGGTAAAAGGGATAGTAAAAATGTCGTCGTCAAGCGTAATTTTAGTAGTTGTCGCCAGCGTAACTTTTTGAGTCAGCCTATAGCAGGCTTCCCTGTTTTGTCCCCACGATACTTTTGCAAGATGTTGATATTCATCATTTTTTAATAATTCATGCAATTCGGCATGATCGCAGCAATAGATAAGCGCTTCGGCATTTGCAAAGAGTTTCAACTTCTCTTTGGTTTTCTCCAAATGATTCGTAAAATATTGAGAATGAGCCGTCCCTATATTAGTAATAATGCCTGCCGTGGGCTGTATCACCCGTGCCAGCGCCTCCATTTCACCCGGGTGTGAAATACCGGCTTCAAAAATGGCTAGATTGTGCCGTCCATTCATTTGCCAAACCGAAAAGGGGACGCCAATTTGCGAATTGTAGCTGTTTGGGTTTTTAATCAGATTATACTGGTCGGCTAGCATCACCGCCAGCCACTCTTTAACAATGGTTTTGCCATTGCTGCCCGTGATGCCGATAACAGGGCAGTGAAACTGTGCCCGATGCCATGCGGCCAGCTGTTGCATGGCGGCAACCGCATTGGCTGCCTGAAAAAAGTTACAATTTGCATAATGTTGATAATCTGCAATATTACGCGTAATCACAAAATTAACAACCCCTTTTTTCATCATATCCTTAATGTAATCGTGGCCGTCGCGATGTTCTGTTTGAATGGCAAAAAAAAGGGTAGCTGCCGGCTGCAGTACCTTGCGGCTATCGAAACAGAGATGTACAATTGAGGCATCAGGTTTATTAATTTGCTGTGCCACAGGATTTAATATATCCAAAAGGTGTATCGGCATGAACATAGCTATCTCTTATTTGTTTAATAATGCAAAAATAGGATTTTTTTTTGTACCTTTGCACTTCTAATTTTAAACAAATAAATTGATGAAAAACAGAATTTTAGTAATAAACCCAGGTTCTACATCCACGAAAATCGCCGTTTTTGAAAATACTCGGCAAGTCTGTCTGGTGAATATAAAGCACTCCTCGGAAGAGTTGAATCAGTTTGCTGCCATTACTGATCAATACGATTTTAGAAAAAATATGATTGTTAATGAGTTGAGAAACAATAATTTTGATCTGAATACTTTTGTTCTTGTAATGGGGCGTGGCGGGCTGATTAAGCCGGTGCTTTCGGGCGTTTATGCAGTAAATGACCTGATGAAAGAACACCTGCGCATTGGTTATAGCGGCCAACATGCCAGTAATCTCGGCGGGCTGATTGCCGACAGCATTGCGCACGATATGGGACTAAGCCAGGCCTATGTGGCCGACCCTGTTGTGGTGGATGAGCTTTCGGATGTGGCACGCATTTCGGGTCATCCTGATTTTGAAAGAGTGTCTATTTTCCATGCGCTCAATCAGAAAGCTATTGCTCGAATGTATGCCGGCGAGAGGGACAAAAAGTATGAGGATCTGAACCTCGTGATAGCCCATTTAGGGGGCGGCATCAGTGTGGGAGTGCACAAGTTAGGCCGTGTAGTGGATGTCAATCAGGCGCTTGATGGCGAGGGGCCTTTCTCGCCGGAACGGTCAGGAACACTGCCCATGAACCAAATTATAGACACTTGCTTCAGTGGTAAATATACCCGCAATGAAATACATTCAATGATTGTAGGCAAGGGAGGTTATGTGGCCTATTTTGGAACAAATAATGCCCTCGATATTGAACAGAGGGCTTCTGCCGGCGATGCCAAGGCTAATCTTATGGAGGAGGCTATGGCTTATCAGACGGCTAAGCAGATTGGCGCTTCCGTTGCCGCTTTAGGAATAAAACCAGACGCTATAATCCTTACCGGCGGCCTTGCCAGGGGAAAACCGTTTGTAGAACGCATTAAAAAATACGTGTATTGGATGGCAGATGAAATCGCTGTCCATCAGGGTGAAGATGAAATGCAGGCACTGGCGTTAAATGCCGTAATGATTTTGGAAGGCAAGGTTGAGGTACGCGAATACAAGTGATAATGATCCGACAAGCAAACAGATAAAATGAAAATTGCCGTTTACAGTCGAAAAAGGATAAAATGCGACCTTAATGTAATTCGGCAGGTGGTGCAGCTTTTAAAAGAGGCGAAGTGCGAAGTGGCGTTGCATGCCAATATCTGCAATGAACTGTTAAAGAGCGATTTTGAGCGCCAGCCGGATATTTTCACCAATTATGAAACTTTAAAACAATTGCCCGATATAAATTTTATGATGTCGGTGGGTGGTGACGGCACTTTTATTGACAGTGCCAATATAGTAGGCGATTTGGGTATTCCGCTGGTAGGCCTCAACACAGGACGCATCGGTTTTTTGGCTGGAACTAACAGGCTTAATTTCAAAGAACATTTGCAATGGCTCATAAATGGACAGTACGAGATAGAGGAACGCTCGCTGCTTCATTTAGAATGCAGTGCGCCGCTGCCGCTGCAGGCTCATTTTGCCTTGAACGACATCACAGTGCGCCCCTCGGACGAAACCTCTATCAATGCCATTCGGGTGTGGCTCAACGGAGAGCAGGTGAATACCTATTGGGCTGACGGACTGATAATAGCAACGCCTACCGGTTCTACAGCCTATTCGCTAAGTTGTGGCGGTCCCATTTTGCTGCCTTCTGCGCAAGTGAATGTGCTGACTCCGGTAGCTTCGCACACGCTTGCAGTGCGCCCTATTGTGGTACCGGCACATCACGAAATCAAAGTGGCAGTAGAGAGTCGCAGCAAAAAATTTGCGCTGGCGCTTGACTCCAAGCGGGTTTTAGTGCAAAATACTGTAAAACTGACAATTACCCCTGAGAAATTTACCATTAAAATGGTACGTTTTCCCGAAGCTGACTTTTTCACCATTATTCGAGAAAAATTGATGTGGGGCCTGGATCGGCGGAATGAAACAGAGAAAGGGGATGCTGATTTAGTACTTCCTAACTTCGATTGAGGTTCTCTGAGAGTCGATTGAGACTCTTTGAGAGTCAATCAAGGTTCTCCAAGAGTCGATTGAGACTCTTTGAGAGTCAATCGAGATGCTCAGAGAGTCAATCGAGATGCTCAGAGAGTCAATCGAGATGCTCAGAGAGTCAATTGAGACGCTCAGAGAGTCGATTGAGATGCTCCGAGAGTCAATCAAGACGCTCCGAGAGTCAATCAAGACGCTCCGAGAATCGATTGAGATGCTCCGAGAGTCAATCAAGACGCTCCGAGAGTCCAATTCGACACAAAAAGAGTCGCCTTTGATGCTCTGCACATCGCAAACGACTCTCCGAGTATGAAACTCGAGATTTTAAGAAACGATTTCGGATTTTGAGTCTATTTCGAATGCTAAAATTTCCCCATAATCTTTTTTCAAGACAACCCCCATTGCATTAACTTTTTTTATATATTTGCACCGCTAATTTTGTTGTATGAAAAAACACGTATTATGTTCAAAAACCCGCATTTATGCAGGCTTGCAGCCGTTTTTTCGTTTGTTGAAAACAGGACGCTTTGTGTCAAATTATCTGATAAAATTGCGAAAACCAGCCTGCAACGCTCCAAAGGCTGAATTTAAAATGGAGCATTTTGCGCCTGTATCCACAGTAAAAACAGTGAAATCAATACTCAAAATATACAATAAATTAAACTTACGAATTATGAAACCTACAATTTTTGGACTTGTTACAGGGCTTTTACTGCTTGCCGCAAGCTGCGAGCGCCCCGAAGAACCCGCCATCCCTCTAACCCTGCAGGAGAAGCCGCAACGCCCCGGCCAGCAGGAAGAACCCTTCCCGCCCAAGCGAACCGAACGATGGGTAATGGTTGGAGACGCCTATAAACGCACAGAGTGCGATGGCACCTATACCATGCGTTTACAATTTAGTACCCTGGGCGAGAGCTATACCTTAGAAATGCTTGAAAATCCCCGTTATACCAGCCTTATTATGGACTGGGATAATATGACTTTTAAAAACTACGCATCATATTATGACCAATATGCAACAACCGGCCAGGTATCCTTTGTGGATAATGAAAACATGCCCGATAAGTTTTCAACTGTTACCTTTGACCCGCACCTCTCAGAGCTAGCTTACGCTGAGGCTTATTATTACCAGAACTGGGACATAGTGTGGTTTGGCGATGATTATACCTCTCCGGACAAAAATCATCCCTTCTGGTATTCGGACACTGTGCGGGAGGAATTGCTAAAATTGAGTGCCCGGTATAATTTGCCGTTAAATCAGTTTGCAATCCTGCATAACAATGAAGCCGATTTTACCTATTCTACCATGTATTTTGTAGTATTGCCCTGTTCCGAATAAAAAACACAGAAATAAAACATTAAATAAAATTATAAATCATTAAAATCAGGTAATTATGAAACCTACAATTTTTGGACTTGTTACAGGGCTTTTACTGCTTGCCGCAAGCTGCGAGCGCCCCGAAGAACCCGCCACTCCCCTGACCCTGCAGGAGAAGCCCCAGCGCCCCGGCCAGCAGGAAGAACCCTTCCCGCCCAAGCGAACCGAACGGTGGGTGCGAATAGGCGCCGTTTATAAAGACATAGATTGCTATGGAACCTATAATATGAAAATTATCCTACCACTGATAAATGGCAGTTTGTTAAAATATGTTGAAGATGAAAGAATTGCGAGCCTTATTATGGACTGGGATAATATGACTTTTAAAAACTACGCATCAAACTATGGACAATACTATGGCTTGGCAACCGGGCAGGTATCCCTTATGGATAATGAAAACATGCCCGATAAGTTTTCTACAGTTACCTTTGATCCGCATCTCTCATGGGATGCTTATGACAGTGCCCGTTTTTACCAGAAGTGGGACATAGTGTGGTTTGGCGATTATACTTCCCCGGGCAAAAACCATCCCTTCTGGTACTCAGACGCCGTGCGGGAGCAGTTGCAGGAATTATATGTTAAGTGGAATTTACCCTTAAATCAGTTTGTAATCCTGCATACCGATGAGGCAGAGTTTACCAATTCTACCATGTATTTTATGGTCCTTCCCTGTTCCGAATAAACAATAAAAAGAAAAAATTATAAATCATTAAAAATTAGAAACAATGAACCAGTTTTATCTTTCTAAAGTAAAATGGCTGGCTGCTGTTATGCTAGCCTGTAGCCTGTCGCTCTCGCCGGCACAAACTCAAATCACCCGGTCGCCCGACAGCCTGCTGATTACCGGAATGGAGTTCGACATCGGCAGCCCCAAAACAGTTACCGCCCCGGAACTCTTTTACTCTCTTCTGGGGCTGTCTGCCGATAACAGCTTCATCGCTTTCGACTCTTCGGCCATTACCGAACAGCTCTTTAACCGCTCCTGCATCCAGTACTACAAGGGCATAGAGGTAGAGCAGTCGCTACTGAGGCTGCATTACCAAAACGGAAAGCTGCGCCGCTTTCTGGGCGAGTATGTCCCGATTCATAACTTCGACACCGCCTGTGCCGTTTCACCCGACAGGGCAAAAAGCATCTACAGGCAGCACTTTCCGATAATGGACTCCCTAAATCCGGACTCCATAACGTTTACCGTGTACAAGGTATTTATTGCCCATGCCACCAAGGAGGCCCTTGTGCCGGCGCTGTGCTATAAAATAGCAGCCAGGGAGCTGCCCCTGCAAGCCGGCTGGCTCTACATCAACGTAAAGACCGGCCATATTGAGGCCGAAATGCCTGCTGCAGAGGCCGCTGTGGAAACTGTTCCGGTAGAGCTGCAAACCCTCTACTCCGGCACCCGCTATCTCGAACTGCCCGTGCTCAACCATGGGGGCGGCAGCTATGTGCTGTGCGTAGAGGAAAGCCCCATGCTCTGCCTGCAAAACAGCGCGCTGAATACGCCCTACAGCCACAACGAGCTTTATGCCCACTATCGCGACAACGACAATGTGTGGAGCATCGCCGAACACCCTGCCGCTGTGCATGCGCACGATGTTTTCTGGGGACTGTACAATATTGTGCACTACTTCAGAGACGTGCACAACTTCGGTACCTACGGTTCGGCCATTGCCTTTATAGACTACCGCGAGGGGCGGTGGTCCTATTGCGACAATGCCGCAGCAGTTGACTATCAAATGGATCCTTCTACCACAAGCAGAAATGCCGTGTTTGTAATCGGCCAGCCCCTTTTCGGCCGGCCTTTTGCCAGCATAGACATTCTGGCACACGAATATGCGCACTACATGAACAAAATATTTCGCCTGACCCGGCTGAATACCCAGACAAGCACCCGCGAAACGGCTACTGCGCTCAGCGAGGGGCTTGGCGACATCTGGGGAGCGGTGCTGGAATTTCTGTATGCCCCCGAAGGGGACAACTGCTGGAAAATAGGAGAGAAGCCGCTGCAAAATTCACTGCTTTCCGGTTTCAGCTGCCTGCGCGATATGAAGAATCCCGGCAACTCCACCGCCCGCACCCCCATGAGCGGCTACTATCAGGACGGTGCTTTCAACAGCGGCAATGCCTACGTCAAAAGCGGGGTGCTGTCGCACTGGTTCTACTATGTGGTAGAGGGCAACGGCTGCTTCAGGGGCATTGGCATGGAAAAGGCGGCTCAGCTGATATACAGGGCGCAGCGCTACTATCTGGTTCCGCTCACGCTCCTGACTGCAGTTGAAGACATGTACAGCATTAAGGACAATATGGCACTGGCCGTAAGCGACCTGGTCAACAGTAGCCTGTTTACGGCTGACGATGCGGTTATGGTGGAAAAGGCATGGGCTGCAGTAGGCGTATATGGACCAAATATGCCTGCACCGGTAGATGACCCACTGATTGATGAAAATACAGTATGGAGTACGCCTAAAAATGTAAATGATCCCATAGTTATAATGGAAAATGCCACCCTTACCATTACATCCATCTGCTACTGTGAGCCTGACGTGGAGTTTTTAATCCAGCAGGGGGGCAAATTGATTGTAGATGGCGGCACCCTTACCAGCCAGTGCGAGGGGCAAATGTGGAAAGGCATCGCAGTGCTGGGACACAGCAACGTATCGCAATTTGACTTCACGGCAGACGGTCAGGGGCAGCTCTACATCCGTAACGGCGCCACTGTGGAGCACGCCGTTTGCGCCATTCGTAACTACAGTGTTTTAGATAATGGTAATGCCAATCTCAGCACTACCGGCGGCAATATCTCGGCGGGCAACAGCCGCTTTATCGACAATGCCCAAATGGTATCGCTCGCCCCCTACACCCACAGCGACAGCAGGGCCACCTCATTTGCCAACTGCGAGTTTACCATCCAGCCCGCCTACAGCTTCGACCACCCTGTAAGCAAAAGCCTGGTGGACATCAAAGAGGTAAAAAAGGTCTATTTCGACGGCTGCCACTTCAGCTACCCCTGTTATGCCGCGCCGGATTATCCTGACCCCAACACTCCCCTAATCCCCGGGGCAAGGGCCATTTATGCCTTTAATGCGGAAATCACCGTGCAGGCTCGCAATCTCAGTCCCTACTGCCTGAGCTGCAGCAACTACGACAGTTGCAGATTCACCGGCTTTGAAACCGCCATTGAGGCCAGGTATTCCGGAAGCATCGGCCATATAAAAATAGACCGCACCAGGTTTGACAGCAACAACAGGGGCGTGCTGGTGCATGGCTATCCCACTTTCCAGATTACCGGCTCCGACTTCAATATCGGCAATGGAAAGCCAGCCATGACAAGCAATATCACTGTGGGGGTAGCCGCCGAACTCACCCCTGTGTTCGACCTGTACGAGAACAGCTTCCGCAAGGCAATCCGAAGTGACTGTGCCACCGGAATATCCATTACCAACAGCCGCACCAATAACTCATTTACCTACAAAAACAATTTAAACGGTCTGGATGCAGGGCAGCTTTTTGCGGGATATAACAGAGTGGAAGGCATTTTTGCATCAAAAATGCTTCCCCCGTCTTCAGGCCTGCGATACTTTTGCAATGTAAACACCGGCAACCGGGAGTATGATGTGCTGGTGGACACTGTTTTTTCACAATGGATAACCCTGTACCTCCCTTCTGTACCTGTGAGTTTGCATTTCGATCTCAACACAATCCTGTTTGCAGGACATGAACAGGGGGTGGCCTATGCACAGGCACGGCTGACTGCAGGCAGCGAAAGGATAGTAAAAGCCGGTAATATTTTTTCAAATGCCAGATGGCACATTGCAGACTATGCTTATTATCA
>JAISAD010000179.1 GCA_031266895.1 Bacteroidales bacterium | reverse complement strand
CGAACATGTAACTGCCCGCGCCCTTGGCAGAATCTACTGGCAGGAAGACGCCACAGGCTATCAGAAATATGCCTACGATGCGCTGGGCAATATCTCGGAAAATATCCGTACTTTTGTGCTCCCAAAAGAAATGAACACTTATACATTTAAAATGCAATACGCATACGACAGTTGGGGCAGAACCAAAAGTATTACTTATCCGGATGGGGAGCAGGTTTATTATCAATATAACCTTGCCGGCGACCTCTATAGCATGAATGGGATAAAAGGCACTGAAACATTCCGGTATATTGACAGTATCAAGTATAATAAATTCGGACAGAAAACCGAAATCACTTATGGCAACAGCACAAAGACAACCTATCAATACGATAATCTGCAGCGCCTGCAGTTTTTAAACTCCTACACTTCCGATAACGAAACCATGCAAAGCATAGCCTATACTTACGATTCGGTAAGCAATATTACTGGCATAGCCAACAGCGCCCAGCCGCTATCCAATAGTTTGGGAGGCAGTTACAGCAACAGTTATCAATACGATGAGTTGTACCGGTTAGTGAGTTCTCAAGGCAATAGCGGCGCTCTTTACACCCTGAACATATCCTATTCTCCCAACGGGAAAATATTGCAGAAGAATCAATCGGCAAACTACAACAGTTTCGTCATCAATACTACCTTGCATTATGGGTATAACGACAGTTATCAAAACAGCTATTCCTATTATTCCGGCAGTAACAAGCTGGAGAGTATTGGGGGTACACAAGGTCATGCTTTTTCTTGGGATACCAGCGGGAATCTGTCGGTTCATATCAGCTCAAACACAAACAGCGAGCGTTATCACTGCTGGGATGAAGAAAACCGCCTGGTGTTACAGAGAGGAGCTTACTTTGGCTCATATCTTTATGATGCTGCCGGGGAGCGGGGCTATAAATTGGCCGGATATGTAAACCAAATGAATGTGAGCGGACAGATGTACAGGCAGCCAACTGCCACAGTGGCTTTTATATATGCCTCTCCCTATTTGGTAGTAAATCCCAATAATTATACTAAGCACTATTATGCAGGCACAGAAAGAGTGGTCAGCAAGATTGGAGGAGGCGGGTTAGCTGATATAGACACCTCTTGCCATACTGGATGGCTGGACAAACAGCAGGATTGGGATGATTTATATGCTTTTCAGTGGAGCTGTTTGGACAACACCTTGCCTCCTGTACTGTACAGTAGCGCCCAATTAGGCTATTTATATAATTACCGGACTGTCCAGCAGCAGGAAACCGACCTCTATTTTTACCATCCCGACCACCTGGGCAGCAGCAGTTGGATAACCGACTCCGGAGGTCATGCCATGCAGCACTTGCAATACCTGCCTTTCGGGGAGACTTGCTTAGAGCAAAGCAGTTCCTACAGTTCCCCTTTTTGGTTACAACACACATTCAGCGGCAAGGAGAAAGATTTTGAAAGTGGATACTCTTATTTTGGAGCACGGTACTACAACAGCGATATAGGTATCTGGCTCTCCGTGGACCCTCAAAGCGCATCGCATCCCTCTACTAATAACTACATGTACTGTCTGGGCAATCCGTTATGCCTTGTTGACCCCAACGGGGAAGATGAGTGGGAGGTAAATACGACCACAGGCAAGTTTACAAATGTTGGAAATAAAGGAGGAGATAAAACAGACCATTATAATATTGGAACCACGAACGATAAAGGTGAATTTATTACTTCTCAAACACAGTCTATTGATAGAGATGGCAAAAATAATATTAATTCGTTCAGAATATCTGAAACAGAAAACAGTACGACAAGTGCTTTTCATATTCCTGATGCAAAAGAAGGTGAACTTAATAGTGGCTTTTTTTTAGAACCGAAAGGCCCTTCTACAGAACAATCAGGTCAAAATCAAAGAATCCCTGAAGGGAGCTACGATATGAAGAAAAATCAGGGAAATAAATACCCCGGAGCCCCATTATTATACAATGATAAGGTTTCAGAGAAAAGAGGTATTCTTATTCATATTGGAAACGAACCCAAAAATACAGAAGGTTGTTTGTTGCCGGGCAGTTCAAAAAGTACTAATTTTGTTGGCAATAGTGGTAACACATTAAAAAAACTAAACAGTTATATTGATAATAGGGGACATTCAAATATGAGAGTAAATATTTTTAATGTAATCAAAAGATGAAAAGAATAATAATTGCATTTCCCATATTGATTTTCGCTTTCAAAGCACAAAGCCAAGTAACATTAGATTCATTGCTTGTTAAATATTACAATTTAGCAACGACTTCAAAAGACAGTAATTTTTACAAAGAAAAGTTTTTTGAAGTTTTTCCTGATAATTTTCAATTATTTGATTCTATTTATGGTTTTACTAAAATAAGTATAGATTCAACATATTTTTCTCCTCTTTACTTTGTGTCACATGAACATATTCTTCTTTTTTTTGATGTTCTTAATCTAATGGATAAAAATGCGTTTGTTAAAAAAGTGATAAACATATCTTTGAATGGGTATTGGAATGCAGATGCAGTGGGTATATTTCAAGATGAAATGCAAAAATTTATCCTTAATAATATTGAACAATTTTTAAGAGTATTGGAACATTATACAGATATTGAGATTAAAAATTTTTGGCATTTCTTTTTTGATAGCAATATATTTGACAATAACTATAACATTAGAATGTACGGAAAAGTATATAGAAACATTAGAGAATTAAATTATACTCGTATTCTAATTTTACTGCGAGAACAATTTCAATATGATTTTCATCAATACATTATTAGTTCGTGGGCAAAAGAACTTGAAAACCAATAAAGTGGTACTATATTATGCTTTTTCATCTCTTAAAGATACAATTTTCACATACACAGTGGGTGATCCTCAAACAGGGAGATACGGAAAAAATAGAAATCAAAACAGAGGAAATAAAAATCAAAAACATACTCCGCATGTCAATCCTAATAAAAAAAGATTCAAAATGAAAAGACTGATGTTAAAACAATTGTTAGATGCTTGGAAAAGCAATGAATTATTGGAAATCTATAATGATTCTGTAAAATACACTTTTGCTGTAGGATTTGTTATTTGCATGACCGATAATGATATGTTACTAAATTGTATTGATTTAGAAGGACGAGATGATGGTTTTGTATTAATAAATATCACTGATATTTATTGTGTAAAAAAATCCACACAATACCTAATGAATATCATGAAACTATCAAACAATAAATATCCACGCTATTGCGAATGGTATTCTACAAATGAATATGTAGAAAAATTCAATTTATTTTCTGATTTTCTTCAAGAATCTATGAAGAATCATATCTTATCACATATAAAATTATATAATGGGGATGATTATTATGGAACTATTGAAGACAAGGATGAAAAAGATATAAATCTAAAATCTTTCAATGAAAATGGAGAATTCGATGGTTTTTCTTTTATCAAAATAGATGATATTGAATTAATTTCATTTGATGGAGTTGAAGAAAACAGACTTACTAAATTGATAAAATAAAAAGGTATTTTACGATAATGATAGGGTAGGACATTGTCCCTAAGTATTATAAATTATTTAGTATAAACTTATCAATAAAGAGCACAGAATGCTCTTCTAACACAATAAGAAGGCAGCAAATAGCGTTAAAAAAATCAATATAAAAAACTATGTCAAAAGGAGATAGGTTATACAATAAAGCTACAAAGTTAGCTTTACAAGATGAATACAATCCAAAAGAAGTAATAGAACTTCTTGTTACTGCTATTGAAAAATATCGGAATGGAAAAGCGGCATACGCTCTTGCTACATGGTATCTGTTTGGGAAACATGTAAAAAAGAATTTTACTAAAGGATTTGAATTACTGCAAATGTCAATAGACTGGGACCCAAGTAAAGAAGCCTATTTCAATATAGCATATTCTTACGAAGCAGGGAAAGGGGTAGATAAAGATTTAAAAAAAGCATTCCAATATTATCTACTTGCTGCATTGTATGGAGATAAACAAGCAAAACGTGAAGTTGGCAGATGTTTGTATTATGGAATAGGTATTGCAAAGAATAAGGAATTAGGTTTAAAAATAACGAATCTATTTGATACAGAATAGATAGTGTAGAGTTATGTCAAAAGGAGATAGATTATACAATAAAGCTACAAAGTTAGCTTTACAAGATGAATACAATTCAAAAGAAGTAATAGAACTTCTTGTTACTGCTATTGAAAAATATCGGAATGGAAAAGCAGCATACGCTCTTGCTACATGGTATTTTTTCGGGAAGCACATGAGAAAAAATTACAAAAAAGCTTTTGATTTAATACAAATAGCAGTGGAACAAGAACCGTCTCAATTATCTTGCTATAATATAGCTGTATCTTATGAATCAGGCAAAGGTACTGTGAAAAATTTAGAAAAGGCGTTTCATTATTACCTTCTTTCAGCCTTGTATGGATATAAACCAGCAGTACTTGAAGTTGGCAGGTGTTTCTATTATGGTATAGGTATTGCAAAGAATAAGGAATTAGGGTTAAAAATAACGAATCTATTTGATACAGAATAGGTAGTGTACGATATTGCCCCTGAATATTATAAATTATTTAGTATGAACTGCTTATATTGCCAATCTGTCTATATAAGGAAAGATAAATCTCAAGGAGTGCAATGTTACCGGTGTATAGTTTGCAAAAAGTTTCAGTAGGAAAGTTACTGTAAACCCCCGTATTTCAGTGGAAAAACAGGATTAGGTGAAATAACTCAATAATAGTGATTTTATGCTTTTTTGCTGCGTGAAACTGTATTATTTTTAATGGAGTGCGATTAAGAGCCAAAAGGCAGTTTTTCATCCCGGAGCAGAACTAAAAGGCAATAAAGAAAGCGGGCGTAATTTTACTCCCGGCAGCAAGCTGCAGGAGATACTAAAAACAGCTAAATTCACTAACTAATGAAGCAATCCAAAATGGCTGCGCAGTTAATTTTTTTTCCTGCGCAGCCGTTGAAGATTCTCTGCGCAGCCGTTGAAGATTTCCTGCGCAGCTAATTTTTTTTTCTGCGCAGTCATTTTTTTTTTCTGCGCAGAAAATTGGAAGACACCTTTCAAAGGAATATTTAGCTATTATGCAAGCCCTGTACACAACAGGAAAATAGGCCTTGAAATGAGTAGCTACTTATTTTTTTTTAGTAGCTACTAAATTGCAGACGAGTAGCTACTAAAATCTAAACGAGTAGCCACTCAATTTTTTTAAGTAGCTACTCATTTTTTCCCCTGCAAGCCGGGGCTTAAACCCGAACCTCTTGCCGGCTCGAAATACGTGTGAGGAACAGGTAAATTAAAGTTAATGGCTGTCTATTCCAGCATCTCCCGCCGCAGGAATGCAGTGCAGCTTTCAAAAGTCTTGAATACGTGACTTTCGGGAATAAGCGAAGGGATAACCTTAGTGCTGGTAAGCATATAGAGCGGTTGAGGCTGCACAATAGTCATCAGCACGGTAATGCCCTTCTTTTGCAAGTCCTTAATAGCATTTTCCATGGCATACAGGCCCGACTGATCCATAAAAGAGACCAAGCGCATTCGGATAATTACAATTTTTACATTTTCGGGCACATCGAGCATCACCTCTTGAAAACGGGTAATAGAACCGAAAAATATAGGACCGTTCAATCGCTGGATAAAAATGCGCTGAAGCACCTCTTCGGGAATATCGTGCTCATCGTCCCAGGGCAGTTCCTTGTCAAAGCGGCTGATAGCCCCCGACTGATACCCGTTTTCCACAAGATCGCCGGCACGCTTCATAAAGAGCACGCAGGCAATAATCATCCCAATGCCCACCGCAATCAGTAAATCCACAAACACTGTGAGCACAAGCACGGTAATAAGCACCACCGCATCGGCGCGCGGAATTTTCAGCAAATCCTTAAACCCTCGAAAATCAATAATGCCGACACCTACCGTAATAAGAATGCCGGCTAGTACCGAAAGAGGCACATAGCTCACAAAGCGTCCCAGTCCGAGCAGCACTGCCAGCAGAAAAAGGGCGTGCACTACGCCCGAAAACTGTGTTTTGCCACCACTCTTCACATTTACCACAGTACGCATAGTTGCGCCTGCTCCCGGCAATCCGGCAAAAAGTCCTACCGTAAAATTTCCTATGCCCTGTCCTATCAGCTCGCGATTGCTATTATGCCTGGTTTTAGTAATATTATCGGCCACCACAGAGGTCAGCAGCGTATCAATAGAGCCTAACCCTGCCAGAGTAAGTCCCGGCACAATCGCCATTTTGAGGGCTGCCGCCCAATTAATATCGCTCACGGCGTGTTGGGCAAAAAAGGGCAGCGGAAACCCGGAAGGAATGTGCCCGATAGTAAGTTTTTCGGGGAGGCCAGCCAGCACTGAAACAAGGGTTATAACAATAAGCGCCACAAGAGTAGAAGGCACTTTTTTAGTCAGTAGCGGAAAAAGATAGATAATGGCAATAGTGCCGGCACTCATCAGAAGCGCATTATGATCGAAGCTCCCGATTTTTTGCGGAAACTGCAACAGCATATCTATAATCAGTACCGGCGATTTCATGCCCAGCAAAGGATAGACTTGTTGCAGGATAATAATAATGCCAATGCCGCTCATAAAGCCCGACAGGACAGGGTAGGGGATATAGCGAATATACTTGCCGATTTTGATGACCCCAAAAAGGATTTGAAACAGCCCGCAAAACATGGCGGCCAGCGCCATGCAGATAATTACGGTTTCGATATTATGAGGCTGTGTGGTAGCCCATATTGTAGAAATCAGCGTGGCCGAAATTACCGTCATGGGGCCGGTAGGCCCGCTAATCTGCGAATGCGTGCCACCGAACACAGCGGCCAAAAATCCCAGAATCAGAGCGCCGGTAAGGCCTGCCAAAGCGCCAATTGCGCCAATATTGGGAACATCCTCAACGCTGATTACGCCGAAAGCCTGAATGCCGAAAGCCAACGCCAACGGCAGGGCTACAATGCCGGCTGTAAGTCCGCCGAAAATATCGCCTTTTAGATTGTGTGTGGGAAGTAACTTCATGATTTTGAAATGTTTTTTTAACAAATTTCGGCAAAAGTACAAAAAAACAGCTGAGAGACAACTTCTTTTTTAACTTTTTTACCTGTTCAGGCACAAATGATCTGTTTTTATCGTATAAATTTAAGTCAGAGAAGACTAAAATAATATTTTGAATTACAATAAATCGAATAATAGAATATAAACTTAACTGAAATGCATAAAAATTATCGTTTCCCCATTCCACAAACCATAATATGTATCTGTTTACTGGTAATAAACATTACCGTTTCCGCTCAATTTTACTACAATGAACCCTGTACAGGCGCAACAGGGCAATTTATTTTGCATGGCAATGCTGTTTATACGGCAGGGTCAGGGTCTCCAAGCATAGATCCTGTCGGCGATGGCTGGATACGATTGACCACTAATCAAGAGAGCCAAAAAGGCTGGGTAGTATTTGATCATACTTTTCCCTCTACCATGGGGGTTACTATTGAGTTCGATTTCAAAGTATGGACGCCCAATGAATGTGCATTTGGCATAGCCGATGGCTTTTCCGTTTTTTTGTTTGATGCCGCCTCCGGCCTTGATATTCAACCGGGGCAGTCGGGCGGAGCGCTTGGCTATGGCCCCAACTGCCAGGGCTGTAGTAACCCCGGCCTGTCCAATGGTTATTTGGGCGTAGGCATTGACGAGTATGGCAATTTTTCCTCCACCTGGAATGGTTCCTGTTGTAACTGGACTCCAACTCCAAGCACAGGCGGAATAAACCCTGGTTCAAATCAAATTGCCATTCGCGGCCCTGCTGCTACAGGCTATCAGTGGATTGCCGGTTCAGGCCAAAATTTAGGCACGTTGAATGCCCCCATATTGTACACTACCCTAACGCCTAATCGTCCTGCCGATAATGTTTACTACCGCAGAGTGCGCATTGACATACTCCCTAATACTACGGGAGGAATGGAAGTCTATGCTTATGTCCGCCTGCAGCCAACCGCTTCATGGGAGCCAATTATTGGCCCCGTGCAGGTAACTTACCCCGCGCCGGAACTGTTTGGCATGGGTTTTGCCGGCGTTACAGGAGGGGGATGTGCCCGTCACGAAGTGCGCAACCTGATTGCCCGTACCCCCGGCGACCTCTACGTTTACATGCCCGAAATGCCCTGCGTGAGTGTAGATCCTATGGAAAATACCACCATTCCCATACACATAGTTAATGGCTTTGGACCGGCCGACAGCCTTAAAGTATGCGATACGCTGCCCGCCGGTTTTAATTTAATAGAACCCCCCGTGGCAACAACCAATAATCCCAACTGCGTTACCACCTTATACGATTTTACTCAAACAGTGTTGCCCGACGGGCGGCTGCTCTGCTGCTACTGGCTTGATATGAGCATTAACGGCGAAGTGGTGATGACCTATACCGGCCATTTCGAAGGTGGAATTGGAGGCTCCTTTACCGTCGGATCTACTATTACCCCGCCACCCAGTAGTTTTGCCGACATTGACCCGGACGATAACAGCTTTACAACAACTATACCCTTAATTCAGTACGACACCCTAACCATCTGCCATGGATCAACCTATCAACTTGGCTCTCAAACGCTTACTGCTTCTGGAAGTTATGTGGAAGTTTACCAGGATGTTAACGGCTGCGACAGCATCATACATTTGGCTCTAACAGTTCATGAGGATGTTAATTTCGACCTGGGCGCCGATGTAGTGCTCTGCAGCGGAGATCCTGGCTATCTGAGCACCGATTACAGACGCCCCCTCACCAGCTATTACTGGAACACTGGAGCCACCACGCCCGAAATTATGGTCATATCCGAGGGCATATACACCCTCACCGTCTCTACATGGATTGAAGACAGTACTATTCTCTGTCATAAAACGGACACCGTTCGCGTCACATCAACCCCTTATCCCGTAGCCGACTTTATAGCGGATGTTACCGAAGGATGTACCCCGTTGAGCGTGCAGATGCATAACCTGACCGATTTCGACAATCATGTGCATCCTTATACCGATATTGAGGTCAGCTATTCATGGGAAGTGTATGATGAGGATGGACGCTTGCAGTTTGTATC
>JAISAD010000094.1 GCA_031266895.1 Bacteroidales bacterium | reverse complement strand
TATTTTGCCGTTTTTCTATATATTACTGCAAGTGAATAAGAAAAAAGTAGTGCATTGTTTCATAAAACATAAAAATTAGATTATTTGATTTATTTCTGTTTTTTTCTGATAAAGGAGTGGGTATAGCCTACAACAATAAGGCCCTGGGTGCCCCATCCAAATTCTATTTTAGCTGCATCCCGTCGATTGCCCACGCGCATACCTACAAACGTAACATGCATAGTAGGAAATGATGCAAGTGTTAATACTACCAAATCATCAGCCAACGATTTTGTAGGAATTTTCCAACCAATAGAAACTAAAGAATAGAGGTTAAAACAGAAGTCGTTTGCATTTCTTTGACAGTATGAAATGCGATAATTTATCTGAGGGGTAATAATCATGCCAAACGGGTTATAATTAGTGGGAGGGACAAAAAGAAGTGACAGGGTTGCCCCCACTGCATGACGTTGGTTGATATTATAGTAGTAATCAAAGTTAATATCCGGGAAAAAATTAGTAGGGACAATAAACGGTGTTGGAAATCCCCCGTAAGAAACCCCTATTTCATGTTTGGGTACAATAAAACCGGTCGGTACCGTTTTTTCTTCCTGTGCGGATAGTAGTGTTCCGGTAAACAGGGCTAGTAATAAGATGCATGTTACTTTTTTCATACGTTAATTTGTTTTAATTAATTTCAAGATGCAAAAATACATTTTTTTTAAATGCTCATGGTTAATCTTGATTATTTTGCCGTTTTTCTATATATTGCTGAAAATCAATAAGAAAAAATGTCATTTAAGTTTGTCCTTTCCATTTGGAGAGCAGTTATGTAAAAAAATTAACACATAAAGCCGCAAAAACAATTGCTATCCGAGAAATTTTAGTATTCGAAATTCGAAATTATTTCTTAAAGTCCCGCGTTTGATGCTCGGAGAGTGAAAATCGATGCTCAGAGAGTGAAACTTGATGCTCGGAGAATAAAACTTCATGCTCGGAGAATCCAAATCGACTCTCAGAGAATCTAAATCGACTCTCGGAGAACCTAAGTCGGAGCTCAGAAGTACTAAAAGGAAATCAATACAATATGAAATTACGGCGTCCGTAAAATAAAATCGGCAATTACCACTGCCGTCATGGCTTCTACAACAGGCAGTACGCGCGGAAGCACGCACCGGTCGTTTCTGCTGTCAGCACAATACTGGGCGGGCTGCCCTGTAAATGTTATGGTAGGTTGCGGGCAGCGCAGTGAGGGGATCGGCTTGAAAGCTACCGAAAACCAGAGCTCCTGCCCGTTGGTTATGCCGGCCTGCACGCCTCCGTCGTTATTGCTGATAAAGCTAAAATCTTCCCGCTGTATATCGTTATATTGTGAGCCAAGCATTTGGGCGGCGGCAAACCCCTTCCCTATTTCAAAGCCTTTGGCACAGTTAATAGACAGCATGGCACAGGCCAAACGGGCACTGAATTTATCGTAAACCGGCTCACCCAGGCCTGCCGGTAAATTGCGTACCGTGCAGTTCACCAATGCCCCTGCCGTATCTCCATCAGGGAGTTCAGGCGGCTCAACACTTGTTGCCTCTATTGTAATGCCATAGCGTTTCAGAAAGCACTTGGCCACTACGCCGGCTATTACGCGACACACTGTTTGTCGTGCCGAAGCGCGTCCACAACCGTTATTATCCATAATGCCATACTTTATCTTATAGGTATAAGAGGCGTGCGAAGGCTTGAGTGCGTAGCGATTAGCCTCGTCCGGCTGCACATCGCAATTGGGAACAGCGTAAGTGACAGGTTCGCCTGTAGTAACTCCTCCACTGATACCTGTAAGAAAATAGACGCGGTCAGCTTCACGGCGCTGAGTGGAGTAGCGATGCGAAGAGGGGGCGCGTCTCTGCAAATCACGCTCCAGCAATTCCATGTCAATAACCACTCCGGCCGGACATCCCTCAATCATGCCCTGCAAAGCTTCGCCGTGCGTGTCGCCGCTGTCGCTGATTCTAAAATGCCTGCCAAAGGTGTCGCTCATTTCCCTTTGCTCAGTACAAGAAATTATTATAAGGGTAGATCAAAACATGCAACCGCTTCACCTCCTCATAAAGCGTGGCTCTCAACTGCTCTAAATTCTCTTTAGTTTTGGCCGAAACAAAAAGGGTTTTGCTGTCCATTTTAGCCATCCATGTTTGCATTAACTCCTCTAATGTAATGTTATGCCTGTTTTTTGGGGTCAAATCATCCGGTTCTTTCTCTACCCAGCGATAGTTGTCAATTTTATTAAAGAGCGTCAGCACAGGCTTATCTGCTGCGCCAATTTCGGCCAGCGTTTGGGTTACGACCGCTATTTGTTCCTCAAAATCGGGATGGCTGATATCCACCACGTGTACAATCAGATCGGTCTCCCTGATTTCATCCAAAGTAGATTTAAAAGATTCGACCAGATTGTGCGGCAATTTGCGAATAAAGCCTACCGTATCGGAAAGCAGAAAGGGCAGATTATTGATAACGACCTTACGGACAGTGGTATCCAGAGTGGCAAAAAGCTTATTTTCGGCAAATACTTCCGACTTGCTAATCAAATTCATCAAAGTGGATTTGCCCACATTGGTATAGCCTACAAGTGCCACACGAATAAACTTCTCGCGATTACTCCGCTGTGTGGTTTTCTGCCTGTCAATTTCCAGCAGTTTTTCCCTTAAATAAGCAATGCGATCGCGAATAATGCGGCGGTCGGTCTCAATTTCCTTTTCTCCGGGGCCGCGCATCCCAATGCCGCCGCGCTGCTTTTCCAAGTGTGTCCACATGCCGGTCAGTCTCGGCAAAAGGTATTGATATTGAGCTAATTCCACTTGAACTTTTGCGTGTGCAGTCTGTGCCCGCTTAGCAAAAATATCCAAAATGAGTCGAGTGCGGTCAAGCACTTTACAGTTCAAAACTTGCTCTATATTACGCTGTTGAGAGGGCTTTAATTCGTCATCGAAAACAGCTATATCTATTTTGTTCTCAGCAATACAGTCTCTCATCTCGTTCAGTTTTCCCGAACCGAGATAGGTTTTGGGGTCCGGACAGGGCAAATTTTGCATAAACTTTTTTACGGGCACGCCTCCGGCAGTTTCTACCAGAAAAGCCAACTCGTCCAAATACTCTGCTACCCGTTCCTGTGGCGTACTCGGAGTAGCCACTCCTACTAAAATAGCTTTTTCTTCACCAATTTCAACCTGATTTAATGCCATAACATCATCTTATTTCAATTCTTCAGCAATCCGCTCCTTAAGCAGCGTTACAAAATCGGGAATCGTCATAGTGCCCTTATCGCCTGCTCCATGTTCGCGAATAGAAATCGTGCTGCTTTCCTCTTCCTTTTCACCTGCAATTACCATAAAGGGTATTTTGTTTACCTCGGCATCGCGAATTTTACGGCCTGCCTTTTCATTACGGTCATCAATCGTAGCGCGAATATCCTGTTCGTCCAGCAGCGCTTTTACCTTAGCGGCATAGCCGTGATACTTTTCGCTGATAGGCAGAATAATAACCTGTTCGGGGGTGAGCCAGAGCGGAAAGTTGCCGCCGGTATGCTCGAGCAGCACAGCCACAAAGCGTTCCATAGAGCCAAAAGGGGCGCGATGTATCATAACGGGACGCCGCTTAAGCTGATCGGAATCAACATACTCCAAGCCAAAGCGTTCCGGCAGGTTATAATCCACCTGCACTGTGCCAAGCTGCCATTTTCTGCCAAGCGCATCCTTTACCATAAAGTCAAGTTTAGGACCATAAAAAGCAGCTTCGCCTGTTTCAACCACTGTATTCAGGCCGCGCTCGGCAGCAGCTTCAATAATGGCGCGTTCGGCCTTTTCCCAATTTTCGTCAGACCCTATATATTTCTCTTTATTGCTGGAATCACGCAAGGATACCTGGGCTATATATTCCTTGAAATCAAGCGTTTTGAAGATATATAAAATAATATCAATCACCTTGCAAAACTCCTCTTTCAGCTGGTCGGGTGTACAGAAAATATGAGCATCATCCTGCGTAAATCCCCTCACGCGCGTAAGTCCGTGCAGTTCGCCGCTCTGTTCGTAGCGATACACCGTGCCAAACTCGGCAATGCGCAGGGGCAAATCCCGATAAGAGCGCGGCTTGCAGGCATAAATTTCGCAGTGATGGGGGCAATTCATCGGTTTCAGGAAAAATTCCTCACCCTCCTGCGGCGTGGTAATCGGACGAAACGAGTCCGCGCCATATTTTTGATAGTGTCCTGAAACTTTATAAAGTTCCACATTGCCTATATGGGGACACATTACCTGCTGGTAGCCGTAAGATTTCTGCACTTTTTCCAAAAAATTCTCCAAACGCCTGCGCAAGGCAGTTCCTTTAGGCAGCCAAACAGGCAAGCCTGCACCCACTTTTTGCGAGAAGGTAAACAGTTCCATCTCTTTCCCCAATTTTCTGTGGTCTCGCTTTTTAGCCTCTTCCAGAAGCGTTAAATATTCGTCAAGTTCCTTCTTTTTCGGAAAAGTGATGCCATAAATGCGGGTCAACTGCTTTCGCTTTTCATCGCCACGCCAGTAGGCGCCTGCGGTATTGAGCAATTTTATCGCCTTAATGGAAGCGGTATCAAAAAGGTGCGGACCACGGCATAAATCCGTAAAGTTACCGCTTTCGTAAAAGGTTATTGTGCCATCTTCCAAATCGCTAATTAGCTCTATCTTATACTCATCGCCTTTTTTCGTAAAGTAATCCAATGCCTCCTGCTTTGACACTTCCCGGCGCACATACTGCATTTTTTTAGCAGCAATTTCCTGCATTTTAGCCTCAATCTTCGGAAAATCTTCCGAAGAAATGGGGTAATCCATAAAGTCTATGTCGTAATAAAAGCCATTTTCGATATGGGGGCCTATTCCGAATTTTACGCCCGGATAAAGCTCTTCTATGGCAGCGGCCATCAAGTGGGCTGAACTGTGCCAAAATACAGCTTTGCCCTCCTCATCATTCCATGTGAGCAGCCGTACTGCTACATCTTCGTTAATGGGACAGTCCAACCCCACCACCCTATCGTTCACTTTTGCGGCCAGCACATTGCGTGCCAATCCCTCGCTAATGCTCAATGCAATCCGGTATGGAGTAATTCCCTGTTCAAAATCTTTAACGCTTCCATCAGGTAAAGTAATATGTTTCATGCCATTATCTATATTTTAGAGATAAAAAAATTAAGGTGCAAAGATACAAAATTAAATAGAAAATCAAAAATCGTCATAAAGCCGAAAACAGTTAAATCCTATTTCGACACATTAAAATAAAATTGTATTTTTGCAAGCCGAAAACAAAATGATGAAAATCATGAAGAAATCATGGAAAACGGAATGTTGCAATTGAATGAAACTTGTACAGCTTTTATTATCAGTGGCAAAGAAATTAAAAAGAAACGACAACTATTCAGGCAGGTTTTATAGATGAATAAAAAACTGATAGTAAACTATTTAAAAGATAAAAAAATCATTATTCTCGGTTTTGGGAAAGAGGGAATGTCTTCTTATCGCTTTATTAGAAGCGTTTTTCCGGAGTTGCCGCTTACTGTTGCCGACCGCAGCGAGCAGCTTAATCTGAGCGATATTTCGCATGATAGCCGCCTTACCGTTATTACTGGTGCCAGCTATGCTCAAAATTTGAATGATTACGATCTGATTTTGAAAACGCCCGGTGTTAATCTTAATCACATCAATTACTTTATTCAACCGAATAAAATAAGTTCTCAAACAGCGCTGTTTTTACAGGCATTCGGCAGTCAGACCATCGGAGTAACCGGCACCAAAGGGAAAAGCACTACAGCTTCGCTCATTTATCACATTCTGCATCAAAGCGGTCTGCCGACTGTTTTAGCCGGCAATATTGGCATCCCCTTTTTCGACATTATTGATAATATTACGCTGCAAACTACGGTAATAGCCGAACTGTCGGCGCATCAGCTCGAGTTTATCCGCCATGCGCCGCACATCGCCATTTTGCTCAATCTCTATCAGGAGCATCTTGACCATTTTAACTCATTCGCTAATTATCAACAGGCCAAACTCAACATCTGCCGTTATCAAACCGAACACGATTTTACTATCTACAACAGCGACGATGTCCATATCAATTACCTGCTGAGTGCCTTATCTTTACCGCGCAACTACCTGCCCTACAGTCGCAACAGGGTTCTCGAAAACGGCGCATACAGTTTTGAGTCCAAAATTGTGCTGGCAGTACAGGGCAAAACTACGGCACAATTTGATCTGCAGGCATTTCACAACCTGCCCGGCTCGCACAACTATTACAATATCATGGGGGCACTGCTGGCATGTAAGCTCAAGCATATTAGCGATGAAGCTATTTTGAAACAGCTCCATACCTTTCGCGGACTGGAACACCGCATTGAATTTGTAGGGCGATTTAACAATATCAAATTTTACAACGACAGTATATCCACTATTCCCGAAACCACTATGGCGGCGGTGCGAACGATCAAAGATGTAGATACTCTTATCCTTGGCGGCTTGGACAGAGGCGTTGATTATTCACAATTAATTGATTTTTTGATAAGTAGCTCCATAAAAAACTTCGCTTTTACCGGTCCTGCCGGCGAACGGATTTTAGCCGAATGGTGCCAAACCGGGCGGAAGCCTTCAAATTTTATCGTGGAATACAATTTTGAACAAATAGTTGCGTTTGCTTATCAGTGCACTCAAGCGGGAAAAAGTTGCCTGCTCTCGCCAGCCGCAGCCAGCTATAACCAGTTTAAGAACTTTGAAGAGCGCGGCCGGCTGTTTAAATCGCTGATAACTTCGTTTCCTCATATTACAACCGAAATTAAACCGTAAACGACATTACATTATAACATATGAAAAATACCGTTCTATTCCTCATGATAAGTTGCTCGCTGGCGCTCTTTTCCTGCCGGCAAGGACAAGCACCGCAAGACAAAAATACGGGCGACATTCTGCAAGAAGAAAACACCCTAATCGAAGAGATGGCCGGGCAAAACAACATTTCCGCCATTCGCGAAGACCTGTCGGGACAAGTGCAAATATTGTCTGATTTGGAATTTGTGGAAAAAATTACAGAAGTGAATAATCCAAAGGGATTCCAGTATAAAGGAAAAACGCCATGCATTGTAAACTTTTACGCCGACTGGTGCGGCCCATGCACGCGCATGATTCCCATGTACACCGAACTGGCGAAAAAGTATCAGGGACAGGTCATTTTTTACAAGCTGAACACCGACAAGTCTCCCGGTATCGCATTGGCTTTCAACATTAACAGCATTCCTACGCTGCTTTTGATGAAACCTGACGGACAGCCAACCAGAATTGTGGGAGCACCTACCCTAGAAGAATTGGAAAAGGCAATACAAACTGTTCTTCTGCCTCAATAAAAGTGAAATTTATAAGAAAACATGTACAAAACAGGCTTAGCGGGTTAATGAGCGCATCTCTTTTGCTGCTGTGTGTTACACTTTTTGGACAGCAGCCATTTGATTGCAAGCAAGTTATGCCTGTTCTTAATGCTTTTGAACAGCGTGCTGCTGCATTACGAACCGATAATCCCGATTTGGTACGCCTGCATTATCTTTTTGCCAAAGATTTGGATAAAGAACTTAAAGGCTATCTTGACACGCTGCTTAATAATGTGCGCCAATGTCCCGATTTGGTCTATTATGAGGTAGTGCGCCGCTATGACGAAGTATCTTTTGCCGTCAGATTAAAGCTAGATTCTCTTTATCTGCTTAAAAGTCAAACGGATACTCTTTTTATTGAAGAAGCAAAACAGCTTTTGACAATCCACAAATGGGAAGAGGCATTAGCGTGGATTGAAAAGGCATTACAGCACAATCCTGACAATGCAGAGGCTAAAGTGCTGCGGTGCGAAATTTACCTGCGCACGCCGCAATATACCCGTTGCGTGGAGCTGGTGCACGATATTTATAACAATGCCCTACTTGATTATGAACTGGAAAAGCGCGTTTCCGACATTACGGCAATGCTTTACAACAGGCTCTACAATACCGGCGATTCATTGATAAAAAATGATCAAGCCGCAGATGCATTGCAGATTTTCACTATTTTGGAAGAATTTTGCCACAATATGCCCTCCAATTATTGCAATGACGATTACTATAGAGGCATTTTACGATCGAAAAGCGGCGTATATGAGTCTTATATTATCATTGCACGAGTAGCTCTGGAACGCAAAAATTATGAAAGCGCCTTCCGCTTTTTAGATTATGCAGAACAGTATAAAAATGAAAATCAAGAATTTATAAAATTTACCGATCAAACTCAAAATGAAATAACCATTAATGCTATCCAAAAAGCCATTGATGCCCATAATAACAGCGGCCAAGACTCACTTTATACTGCCGAAAATGAAAATGAATACGATAATGACAAAATTGCCGATATTCCCACTACTGCTGTCATGGCAGCAGAGCCTGCAAAAGTTGCAGAAAATTTGACAACAGAGCAGTTCACACAGGCTATAGCCGTCGAATACCATCGCTTAGTAATAGATGCCGCCTACTATTTTGCTATTGGCGACTATGAACAGGCACGCATGGTGGTAATACGTGCCCGCGAATTGGAACAGTGTCACTGCTTTCCTGTTGATGCCCGCATTTTGGTGATTTATAACAATTTGAGCTGGTAATAGCATTTTGAAAACAAAGCATCAAAGGTATTCTGATAAATAAAATGAAAAAAATGGTATCTTTGCAAACTGTTTATTTATCAAATTAAAGGTTTAATTAAATTCAATAATCTTATGGAAAACCAAGAAAACCAAAACTGCAATTTGGAAGAAAATACTCTTCCTCAAAACGATTTCACCTCTGAGATGACGGTCACTTCGGAGGGTAAAAAAGCAC
>JAISAD010000171.1 GCA_031266895.1 Bacteroidales bacterium | reverse complement strand
TCTTTTTTATTCAAATTCAAATTCCAATTGAGATCGGATTGATTAAGTGCAAAATAGATAACGCCAGTTTGGGCTACGCTTTCGGCCTTATAATCGTGGGGAGCATAGAGCAGAAAAGTTCCGTTACCCGTCTTGTCGCCCAATTCCGGACTTAATCCCACGCGCGAAGCCGTATTGGATATGCCCGAAGCGAGGTTTTTCGGCGGCAAATCGGCTGATTTCTTTTTCAAGTTGGCTACACCCTTAGTTACCATTTCAGCCTCTTCATATTCGGGTTTGTAGTCAAAGGAACCCGATTTTGAAAAAGTTCCGCCTGCCTTATACGGCATTTTTACACCAGCTTCAGTAGATTTCTCCCCAACCAGTTTAATAGGATCCAACGCATACTCTTTACCGTCATATTGCAAAGTCGGTGTAAGCGTTACGGTTGCTTTTTTCTTCATGTATTTGGCCGGAACTGTGCCTTTTACGGTATAATCTACCTTGCCGCCTTTGGTTTCAAGGTCGGGATTTTCGAGGTAAACTTTTACTTCGGGATAGCGGGATACCATTTTCTTTAATCCGCATCCTGCTAAAATTAAAGTAGTTAGGCTAAATACCAACAATACTCTGTAACTTTTCATAGCTGCTTCGTTTTAATTTATAATAGTTAAATGTTTCAAGTTATTATCTTGGGTGCAAAAATAGTAATAATTTTTTAATTTGCTCAAAACAGAAATAAAAAGGCCGCATTTTTAATTAAAATGCTACCATGCGATGTAATAATGCGTAAAATTCAGAACTTTTATGACACTAAAACAGACATATTTGAAAGTTTTTTTTTCGTTGCCTTGAGTTGAAACGGCAAAAAATAATGCGAATGGCAGTTCCCATTTACTTTATTTGCTATTTTTGCAAAATTATATTCTAGTGTAAATGATGAAAAAATTGGTTGTTTTTATGTTGCTAATGACAGTCGGGTTTTCCGCTTTGACAGCGCAAAACGCGAATCCTAAGCGCATACTGCTCCTTATTCCTTTTCATAGTGAAGAGATTGGAGAAATTAACATGCCCATAAATTCCGATCAGGATATTTACGCAATTTTGCCGTTTGCATTGGCCGGCTTTTGGGAGGGCGCACAATTAGCACTTGATCGTTTGGAGCATGAGGAAGCCCTGTTGAATATAATTGTGAGAGATATTTCTAACGATAAAGAGAAACTGATCAGCCTCTTATCCGACGAAAAAATGATGCAGGAAGTGAGTCTGATTATCGGGCCGTTTTATGCAGAAATGTTTTTGATCGCTGCGCAATATGCGAAGAAGTATGAAATTCCAATTATCAATCCATTCTCTTCGCGTCAAGACATTTTGATTGATAATCCTTATGTTTATAAATTAAGTCCTTCGGACGAAGCGTATTGTCAAGATTTATACGACCGCTTTGGTCGCGACACCAATCGCTATCGTATTATTTTGTGGGGCAACAACGATAATCTTTCGTATAAACAGGCAGCTTATCAGGATTTTTTTAAGCAACACAATATTCCAGTGCGTAATGTGGGGATAAGCACCGACGTCTGTACCTTCTTTGCCCCCGACAAAGAAAATATAGTGGTGGTTTTTGCTCTCTCTACGCCGACTGTGTTGAACACTATACGCAAATTGAATACTAAAAAAATGGAGAAAAACATCCTTGTTATTCCTGAAGAATGGCTGGAGTTAAAAGAGATTATGCCCGACTATTTTAATACACTTAATGTACACTTCTATTCTAATCATTTTATTGATTATCAAAATGAAAAAACGCAACTTTTTATTTCTGACTATATAGAACGGTTTAACTCCATTCCCACCTTAGCCCGCTTTTCATTTCAGGGATACGATATCATCAACTATTTTATCCGTGGCCTCTGTCTCAATCAAGATGCGGTTACAATTGCGCTGCTGGCCAGCAGGTTCGACTTTATGCAACATGCAGGAGGCGGCTATGAAAACAGTGCAGTACGCTTTTGTGAAATTCGGAATTTCTCCATAGTTGAAGTAGAGAAACTGTCAACTACAATTCTGGAAAACGAACAACGGAACAAATTGAAAACAGGGAATCATTAGGAGAGTTTTATGAAGATCAAATTGAAAATACCGCATACTTTTACGATTGTTTTTGTCATTATTATAGTTTGCGCTGTTATGACGTGGTTCATTCCGGGTGGAGTTTTTGACCGGCAAACAGTGTCGGTAAATGGTGTTGAACGCAGTGTAGTAATGGCTGATTCATTTCATAAGATAGATAATGAACCGCAGACATGGCAGATTTTTACCGCTTTTTTCAAAGGATTTGAACGTACTGCCAAAATTGTGGCCTTTATTTTGATGATTGGAGGTGCTTTTTGGATTATGAATGAGACAAATGCCATTCATGCAGGCATTACCTCTTTTCTGAAATCCGCACAACGACTGCAAAATTACAGCTTTTTTCAGAAAGTGGGCACGCACAATCTCATTATTACGCTGATTATGTTACTGTTCAGCCTTTTTGGGGCAGTGTTCGGTATGAGTGAAGAAACTATTGCCTTTATCGTTATTTTTGTGCCGTTAGCCATCTCTATGGGTTATGATTCAGTAGTTGGGGTGTTAATGTGCTATGTGGCGGCACATGTGGGCTTTGCCGGCGCCATGCTCAATCCATTCACGATTGGCATTGCTCAGGGCTTATCGGGATTAGCACCCTTTTCAGGCTTGGAGTATCGTTTTGTATGCTGGCTTATCCTTACGGTACTGATTATTGTCTTTACACTGTTTTATGCCAATCGAATAAAGCGAAAACCGCAGCGTTCCTTTATGTATCAATTAGACGAGTATTGGCGCAACAAGTCGCGCAAGCAAGATGAAGCACAACAGCAGCACGATTCTACTCTAATGACGTGGCTGGTCTATGGCTTGATTGGAATAGTGCTCGGCTTTTGTGCATTTCGGTTCCCCTATACTCAAATATCTATTGGTGGACAGACTTACAGGCTGTTGCTTTTCCCCATATTGACGCCATTTTACCTGCTATTGGGTCTTTTCACTGTACGCAAATCGGCACACAAATTTATCCTCACATTGCTGCTGCTTACTGTCATCATGCTGGTGGTGGGCGTATTGGGTTATCAGTGGTATGTGATGGAAATTGCCGGCCTCTTTTTGGCGATGGGCATTGCTTCGGGATTGGCTTTTGGCCTGCGTTTTGACCGCATTATTCGACTCTTTTTAGAAGGATGCAAAGATATTATGACGGCAGCTCTTGTGGTAGGGATGGCCGGTGGCATCATCATTATATTGGAGGACGGAAAAATTATTGACACTGTCCTCTTTGCCATTTCGCAAGCCATGACCAATAGTGGAAAAACGACCTCTGTTGGAGTTATGTATTTGATACAAAATGCATTAAATATTATTATCCCATCCGGTTCAGCTAAAGCTGCGCTCACTATTCCCATGATGGCTGAATTTTCGGACATCATAGGCGTTTCGCGTCAACTCACCGTACTGGCATTTCAGTTTGGCGATGGCTTTACCAATATGCTTACTCCCACCTCAGGCGTGTTAATAGGTTGCTTAGGTGTAGCTCGCATTCCCTACGTCAAATGGCTCAAATTCTTTCTGCCCGTAATAATAGCCATGATAATCATTGGATTTCTTTTGTTGCTTGTCCCGCTATATTTTACTTTACCGGGATTTTGAAAATTGCCTGCATGTTTTTAATTCAAAAAACGCCGAAAATGCACCGAGGCAGTGCTACTGCCACTGCATATTCAAACTTTCGCATTTTTACCGTTCAATTATGCTCAACACCACTTTCCCGACTACCGATAATGTATTCTTGTCGATGTTAGCGATATTGTCATCATGGGTGTGCCATACGCGATCAAAGCCGGTGCCTGTGGTCTGATCCTGGTGGATAATGTCAATCATTTTGATTTTAGCAAGGGTATTGACATAGTAGTGGTCGTCGGTAACAGAGTGAGCAGGCGCATTGATAAAATAGTGCCCAAAACCAAGTTCATAAGCGTGTCCCCACACTTTTGAAACAATATCTTGAGCATACAGTGAGGATACTCCTTCCTGATAGAAGCGTGCATTAGGACTGCCTACCATATCCAGCAAAATACCGAACTGCGCCGTATAGCCGGCTCTATGCAGATTTTTAGCCCAATGCTGGGCACCGAGGCACCACCAGTCTCCAGGTATATTTTCGCTGGCTGGCGTACCATAATCTTCTACATCAAAAAATATAATGTCAACGCCTACGGCAGGCTTGGTCAAGTGCAACT
>JAISAD010000166.1 GCA_031266895.1 Bacteroidales bacterium | reverse complement strand
CTTCTACCTCTTTATGGGATTGCTTGAACTAATTGTAGCTTTTGTACAGGCTTTTGTATTCACCTTATTAACAGCGCTCTATATAGGCATGGCTTTGGAAGAGCATGAGGAACATGCTGCAGAACACATTGAACAAAATAAAATAGCATAATTCACTAAAAACTTAATATTATGTCACTTATCACTTTATTAGCAGAAGCCGGAATGGAAATCGGCAAAATGGGCGCAGGCATTGGGGCAGGCATTGCCGCAATCGGCGCAGGGTTGGGCATCGGAAACATTGGCAAAGGCGCAGTTGAGTCTATAGCTCGCCAGCCCGAAGCCGGTGGCGACATTCGCACCAACATGATTTTGACCGCTGCCTTTATAGAAGGCGTTGCGCTTTTTGCTATCGTTGTGTGCCTGCTCATCGCAGTTGCATAACAAACTCGAAAAATGCGCACTCACGGTGGGTGAGACGCATTTTTTTTATTTGACTGTAAATTTAAAAAACAAAATAACCAGTTATGGATTTGATAAAACCGTCATTCGGACTCATTTTTTGGATGCTAATAGGCTTCGGTATCCTCTTTTTCATTTTGGCTAAATTTGCATGGCCTTTCATCATGAAATCAATCTCCGACCGCGAGCAGCGCATTGAAAGTCAGCTGGCAGAAGCCGAAGAGGTGCGCAAGGCAATGGCCGGTCTCAAAAGCGAACACGAACTACTGCTTCGCCAGGCCAAAGAGGAGCGAGACGCCATTTTGGCCGATGCCCGCAAAATACGCAATAAAATGTATGACGAGGCAAAGGCAAAAGCCGATAATGAAGCCAAAGCCATTATTGCCGACGCTAAGGAGGCCATCTATTTTGAAAAGATGAAGGCAGTAACCGATATTAAGAATGAAATTGCCAACATGTCTATTGAAATCGCTGAAAAAATTCTGCGCCAGGAGCTGTCTGATAAAGACAAGCAGGAGGCATTGATTAATAATTGGATGAACGATATACACCTCAACTAATCTGCCCACAATCATGAAAAGGCTATTTCTCTTGCTATTGGGACTTTTTTTACTGCACAACGCTGAAGCACAGCGCTTCATCGGATCGGCCATTTTTGGAGGCAACATCTCCCAGGTGGATGGTGATATGGTAGCCGGCTACAAGAAAATCGGCTTCAATACCGGCGGCTCCCTGATGATTGCCTTAGACAGGAAACAGCGCTTTTTCATTACTATGGAGTTGCTTTATACTCAAAAAGGCTCATATCAGAAAGCCGACCGCAACTATCCCATTATTCCGGTGGACAGCGCCGATCTGTGGAAAATAGACCCAAGTTTTAGCCAAAACAACAGTATTAAATATAAATTACGGTTCGACTACGCAGAAATCCCCATTCTCTTCCATTATGAAGATCCCCGCACCGGCTGGGCCTTTGGCGCCGGCTTTGCCTGGGGGCGGCTAGTCTATATCAAGGAGATTGAAAATGGCTATCACCTCATTTCAACAGTGCAGTCGCCCGACTTCTGGTATAAGCGCAACGACTGGAGCGTGCTGGCCGATATAAAAATCAGGCTTTACAAGGGACTGAAACTCAATTTTCGCTTTCAATACTCCATGGTACCGGTTCGCGACCGCATATTCCGCAGATATCAGGGAGACAAGCCCTTGCCGGGTACGGAATGGTTGCGTCATCAGTATCATAATGTTATTTCCATGCGACTTATCTACTCCTTTAATGAAAAATATGTGCCCAATCCCAATTTTAGGAAAGGGTATAAAAAAGGATTGCGCTGGATGCGCGACCAAGAGGCTATCAGTTATAAATAATATTAAAATTGTGAATTATGAAACCGAAAACACTGCTTTACCTGTCAGCGCTTATCGCTCTTTTTGCCGCCTGCAAGCCTGAGGTGGACTTGACCAGCAACTACAAAAATGTTACTGTGGTATATGGCGTGCTCAATCCTGACGACAGCATACAATACATCAAAGTGTATAAAGGATTTCTGGTTGATGGCGACGCGCGCATTGCTGCCCAGGATCCTGACAGCATCAGCTTTTATAAGAAAATAACAGTACTGCTAGAAGAGCATAACGCGACCAATCAGCTGGTTAAAACAATAGAGCTGGACACTACCACCTCCGTGCCGATTAGTCCCGGCGATTTTGCTAACCCTGCGCGGGTGCTCTACTGGACCGCTGAACCGATTCGTCCGCAGTCGCGCTACAAACTGCGCATTCTGCATAAGGAAACCGGCAAAGAGATATATGCCGAAACACCGATTATTTCGGGTATCAATATCAGAAAACCAGCTTCATACATTAGCTTGAATGTGCCGCAATCTTCCTCCTTTGAGCTGAGAGATATAGAGCACGTGGCCGGCTACAGTGTAAAATTGATCTTCTACTATATTGAACAGAACATCCGTACGCGCGAAGTGAAACACGGTAAAATTGAAAAAAACTATACCCCCTACCTGCTTCGAAGCAATTCGTTTTCCTACATACCCAAAGAATTTTACACAACCATAGCTGCCAACCTGTCTCCCAATTCGAATGTAACCCGCTACATTGATGGAGACACGTGTTTTAAATTTGAGGTTTGGGGCGGTACGGAAGAGTTGATACGCTACATCGAAATTAACCATCCTTCCAGCAGTGTAACTCAAAATCAGCGGATCTATACTAATCTGATTTCGGAAAACAACAGCGCTTATGGCATCTTTGCTGCCCGCAATAACTTCTCCAAGCGCTTTCCGCTCCTGTTTGGCTCGCAAAGTGAAGACACCCTGGTGAAAGGTGCAGCAACCGGTCATCTCAATTTCGATTACTACCGTCACTTTCAAGAAAACAACAAATAATCCCCTGCCTTCATTATGAAAAAATGGAAACATCCCGGCAGACGCGGATAATGCGTGCATTGAGGCTTTTGAAAAACGTTAACAGGTAACAATGGACTATTTTTTAGATATGGACGTGCAGCTGGCACAACGGGAAACGGCGAAATATGTTCTAATTCCTGTACCCTATGATGCTACAAGCACCTTTATAAAAGGAGCAGACAAGGGGCCACAAGCCATTATTGACGCTTCCGATAGCCTCGAATTGTATGATATTCAATATAATATAGAAGCCTGTGCGGCCGGCATCCATACCGATAAGCCCATCACTGATACCTCATCACCCGAAAAAATGGTCAATTCCGTCTATCAGCGCGTTAAGGAGCTTTTAGCGGAAAATAAGCGCATCGGGTTACTTGGCGGCGAGCACTCCATCTCCATTGGGGCTATCAGGGCAGTGAGTGAGAACTTTCCACAGCTATCTGTTCTGCAAATAGATGCACACGCCGATTTGCGCGACAATTACCACAATTCGCCCTATAACCACGCTTGTGTCATGCGACATGCACAAGCCTGTGCCAATGTGGTACAAGTGGGGATTCGCAATGTGTGCCGCGAAGAACAGGGCTACATTGTACCTGAAAACATCTTTTATGCACACCAGATTCATGACAATACCCAATGGATAGAGCAAGTAACAGAACGCCTTACGGATAACGTATATCTCACTGTTGACTTGGATGGATTAGACCCTTCCATTCTGCCGGCTACCGGTACGCCGCTGCCGGGTGGATTAGGATGGTATCCACTGCTGCAATTATTGGAAAGGGTAAGCAAAACCAAAAAGGTGGTCGCTTTCGACGTAGTGGAACTTTGTCCGCAAGAGCAGCATAAAGCTTCGGATGTGCTGGCCGCTGCCCTAGTGTACAAGATTATCGCCCTGATGGAGTTGGCGGATAATTTTTTTGTACCTTTGCACCCACTTTTAAACCACGCTTAGATGAGTAATAAAAAGAAATTTTTAACCAATATCCTGCAACTTGTCATTCTCCTGGGGCTGGGCATTTTTTGCATATGGTTCTCCTTTCGGGGGCTTTCTTCCGATGACTATGCCATGATTAGAGAGAGTGCTTCCGGCGTAAATAATGCCAAAGGATGGCTGTTTCTGTCTCTTTCAATTTTAGCTGGTGCCGCATCTCACTTCGTGCGCAGCCTGCGCAGCAGGCTGCTGCTTGAGCCTCTTAACTACAAAGTGCGCGTCAGTTCGGCATTCTATTCGGTAATGGTTTGCTATCTGGCCAATCTGGCTGTGCCCCGCTTGGGAGAAGTATTGCGCTGTACATTTCTGCAACGCTACGAAAACGTGCCCTTCCAAAAAACATTGGGAACTATTGTAACCGAACGGGTTTTAGACCTAGCATGCTGGCTGTTGCTGTTAATCTGCGCACTGCTGCTCAATACTGCTATCCTGTCGCAATTAATTGTAGATAAAGCAAATAATATTACATTAGGTCAATGGTTTGAGTTAAAATTCCTGACGCTGCTGCATAATTACTGGATCTATATTATTATTGTGATAGCAACTTTGCTTATCTATTTTACCCGTCATTTCTGGAAAAAAGTGGCACTGCTTGCTAAACTCAAAAATGTGATACTGGAAATATGGCAAGGCGTCATCTCGATTAAAGATCTGAAACACCCCTGGCTGTTTCTGCTGTACACCCTTCTGCTTTGGTTCCTCTATTTTATGGGAACTTTCATCTGTTTCTTCGCATTCGATTATTTAGCCCCTCTTGGGCCGATGCCGGCATTTTCGGTACTGGCATTCGGCACCATTGGCTTTATGGTAACGCAAGGCGGTTTAGGCGCTTATCCATTAATGGTGGCAGGCATTCTGATACTCTACGGTGTGGATTACAATGCCGGATTAGCCGCTGGCTGGGTGGGCTGGAGTGTCCAATCGGCAATGGTTATCATCTTTGGCATAGCCTCTCTGATTTTAGCTTCTATTGCCTTCCGGAAAAAGAGCGAAGTAACAGATAATAAATAAAATAAGATGGATTTCTTAGCCCTAGTCAATCAAAAAATCATGACTGTTGAACAATTTCAAACAGTCGATCGGCAAGACAAGCAGATGGTGTTTACCAACGGCTGTTTCGACATTCTGCACGCAGGACATGTTACCTGCCTGGCCAAAGCTCGTCAATTGGGCGATATGCTGGTGGTTGGCCTCAATAGCGATGCCTCTGTGCGGCGACTGAAAGGAACTTCACGACCGCTAAATCCCGAAGCGGCGCGGGCACAACTGTTAGCCTCGCTGCTTTTCGTGGACGCTGTTATCCTCTTTGAAGAAGACACGCCACTGCAACTGATTGAGGCAATTCAACCCGACATTTTGACCAAAGGCTCTGACTATGCCATAGAAAATATTGTCGGAGCTAAAGAAGTCCTTGCACGCGGCGGACAAGTATGTACTGTCGAGTTGGTAAAGGGTTATTCTACCTCTAATTATTTGAATCTTTCAGGCTCAATCAAACTTGAACACTAAGCATGTAAAAACTGTCTTAAAAGTAAATTTTGCTGCAGTTAAAGCCTTCCTCTCTTTTTCAAACAGATACGCATTGTAGTACCCACATCCAATTGCGAATTTTTAACAAACAGCTTTCCTTTGTGATACTCTTTGATAATACGGCGGGCTAAAGTTAAGCCTAATCCCCAGCCACGTTTTTTAGAACTGTAGCCGGGCTGAAAAATGGTGCCGAATTTGCGTGCCGAAATGCCTTTTCCCGTGTCGCTGATATCCACATAAACTTCCTGTCCTGCCTCAATAATATCTATGGTAATCGTACCGACTCCATTCATCGAATCAACTGCATTTTTGCACAGATTTTCCATAACCCATTCAAACAGATAGCGGTTGAGCGGCAAAACAATATCGTGAGCAGGCTTGTGGATAAAGATAACCGTTTGCAGGGAGATGCGCGTTTGCAAGTAAGTTACAAACTCTTCAATGACTGTAATCAAATTTTCCGGTTTTAATGTCGGTACCGATCCTATTTTAGAAAAGCGTTGCGCAATAGTTTCCAACCGCTCCACATCTTTCGCAATTTCCTTCACGACAGCCTTATCAACAGGCGACTCCTTCAGCAGTTCATTCCATGCCATAAGCGAGGATATAGGCGTCCCCAATTGGTGGGCAGTTTCTTTCGACATGCCAACCCAAACCTGATTTTGTTCTGAACGGCGGGCAAAACTGAAAAGAAAATAAGCCGCACCAATAAAAATAAAGAGAATTACAAATTGCAGGTAAGGAAAATAGCGCAATTGCGATAATATTGACGACTCCTTATAAAAAACATAGCAGGGTCCCCCCTGTTCCTTCAGCGTAACTTTAATCGGAGAATTCTGGTTTTTCATATCATCAAGCGTGGCTCCCAACATATTGGGCTGCAATTCATCAGCCGGCACATTACCACTAATGATAACATGCTGCTTGCTGGAGTCGGTAATAATAACCGGAACAGAAGCCGCATTGATAACTATTTCCTGAAAAAATGACTGAATAAGATTATTTATCAGTACTTTAAGGTCTGTATAAATTTTTGATTCCTTATAATAAATAAGCACATATCTGTTGTGATAGTATTCCATTCTCATGCAAATATAGTCATCCATAACATTTCCCAATTCCGAAATATAGTGCATATTCCGCACTGTATCGGGCACATTCATTGACCAGCCGTCAATTTCGCCATCGGGACTTACCAGAATAATAGGAATAGTAGTATTGGATGCTATAATATCCTGATAAAAAGTAAGATCCTCCTTTAGAGAAGCATCGCTTACTTTTTTCATCGTTTGAGCTAAAAGGGCAGCACGCTTGCCTTCTTCACTTTTAATAAAATCAAAAAACTGTTCCGTATAATTTACCAATTCGGCCTTGTAGGAAACAGCATCAGCCCAGATGCGCACACGATGCCGTTCTTCTTCTCCCATGTTCTTAATCAGCACATTAGAATAATAAAGAATAGCCAAAAAGATAACAGAAGCAGAAGCAAAAAGCAGCCACTTCCAAATCCTTTTCCTGCTGTATAAATCGTGTCGCATAATCCTGTAATCCTCAAATAATATTGCCGACAAAAATACACGAAATTTTGAAATTACATACCCCCAACCTTCAAAATACCCCCTAATCTTATATGGCATTTGTTAACCACATGCACAACTCACAGTTCACAATCCATAGTTACATACCGTCCCTCCTCTCTCAGCAGCGCTTTTCTAATTTCTTCAAAATTGCGGGTAGGAATATGAAAATAACAGCAAGTTGTTCCCACTAAATCGGGCTGGTGGGCATCCGAACTGCGAATCATGCTCTTTTGGGCTAAATAGGGATGATTTTGGAGTATATCCTCACGCTTGCCATGCGCTGACAGTTCTATTGCTTCATATTGCAAATCGGGCGGAATAAAACCCAACTGCGAAAGCACGCTACTGCGCGACTTGTCAATATGCGCCGGAATAAAGATACCTCGCAACTCATGCACTTTGGCCGACACCTCTTCAATAGAGCAGGCAAGGGCAGAGGTAAGCAGGCGCAACTCTTCATACACTATATTCATCTCTTCATCAATTTGCACCTGGTCGCCAAAAAAATCGGGCGAATTAGGAACATCAGGCAATTTTTCGTCCAAAAAGTGCTGAAAAGCATCCAAAGTATCATGATCAGGAAAGAAAGCAAGACAATGTGCCTCTTCCTTGGTAGTAACTTCCGCGCCACAGAGTACAAAAATGTCGCGATTGTGCGCCTGCTTTTCCGCCAGCTTACAATGTAACGTAGAATTATGATCTGTAATGCCGATAATATCCACCCCCTGCTGCAACGCCAAATGGATAATGCTTCCGGGCGTCATATCCAAATCTCCACAAGGCGAAAGAAGTGTATGGGTGTGCAAATCAGCTTTATAGACATTCATGCTTATTCATTCTCATGCAATGCTTTAATTCCGGGCAACTCCAATCCCTCCAAATATTCGAGCATGGCGCCGCCGCCAGTGCTGATGTAAGAAATATAATCGGAAAGACCATACTTATTAATAGCTGCAACGGAATCGCCGCCACCCAGCAGCGAATAAGCCCCGGTAAGAGTAGTAGCTGCCATAGCCAGCGCCACCGATTTGGTGCCTTTGTCAAAATTATCAAATTCAAATACGCCTACCGGCCCATTCCACAAAATAGTACTGGAATGAGTAATGTAAGTAGAGAATTTTTTAATAGTTTTGGGACCAATATCCATACCTTCCCATCCATCGGGAATATCGTTGTAGGTAGTAACGAATATTTCGGCATCATTCGTGAAAGAATTGCCGCATACATTATCAATAGGCACATATAAATCTACCCCCAGACGGTGCGCCTGTTTGATAATGGTTTTGGCATCCTGCACCATTTCGGGTTCAAAAAGCGAATTACCGATTTTCACACCTAAGGCGGCAAGGAAAGTATAGCTCATTCCGCCGGCGATAATCAAATTATCCACCTTAGTAACCAAATTTTTGAGTATGTTGAGTTTTGACGACACTTTAGAGCCTCCAATAATAGCTGTAAAGGGGCGTTTCGTATCTGTAAGCACCTTTTCAAGGGCAGTTACCTCTTCGTAGAGCAGGTAGCCGGCAAAGGCTTTTCCCTTAAAATATTGCGCAATGGTGGCAGTAGAAGCGTGTTCGCGATGTGCTGTCCCAAAAGCGTCATTCACATAGAGATCGCCCAAACGGGCAATCGCTTGAGCGAAGTTAGAATCGCCGGTTTCTTCTTCCTTATGGAAGCGCAAATTTTCGAGCAATGCCACTGATTGAGGAGGCAATTGCTTGATTTTGATTTCTGTTTCAGGACTGAGCACATCGCCAAGAAAATGCACGGGGTAGCCTAAAATTCTGGAAGCAGCCATTACCACATGCTTCAGCGAATAGTTATTGTTGACCTCCCCTTTCGGTCTTCCCAAATGCGACATTAGAATGGCAGTGCCTCCTTCGGACACAATTTTATCCACCGTTTGTCTGGTTCGTTCAATACGGGTCGTATCTGCAACTTCAAACTGTTCATTGAGCGGGACATTATAATCCACCCGTACCAATATTTTTTTGCCCTGTAATTTGGCTTGATCTATTGATTTCATAACATTGTGTTTTTACCTGTTTTTTGATTAACGATACCAAATTGAAAATAAGAACCTTTATCTCTTCTAAAAATCATTGCAAAGATAAATAAAATATTCAATTGAGGAGGAAAAAATCTCAAGACTGACAATTTCTGGCAGATTTATGTCGTATTTTTGCACTTTTAAACAGTCAAGTTCTCAGACTAAAAGTTGAGAACAAAATTGAAAGTTTCAAATTAATATGCACTATGAAACAACCAATTAAAATCACCCGGAGAAGCGGCAGCAGTATTTTCGCCGTAATGCACAAAAGTCTAACCCTTAACAGGAAAGGAGGTCGCGTTATGAAAAAGCCAATTCTACAGAGCAGCAGCCTGTTATTGCTGCTGACTTTACTTGTATTTACATTCATGGCGGCAGAGTGCAAGAAACCGAAAACAGTTGAGAATATAAAAACAGGTTATATTATGGAATATGAATCGTGGTGCGGCAATTTAAGATACAATGAAGATGGAGATTCTGCGTACGCAGCAGCTTACTTCATTGTTTCCGAAGATCTGCAAGACACATTTGAAACATATAATCTGTCTGATTACATCAGTAGATTTCCTTTGGATTTTTTTCATAATCCGGAAAATTACCGTTATTCCTATAAAATTAAATTTGAGTATGAAGAAGAGGATAGTATAGGTTTAGCTTGTCCGGCTATGTATCTTTGGAGAAACTCATTCAACTCACAAATAATTAGACTTAATTCATTAACCTTAATACAACAACAATGAAACGAAGTAAATTATTTTTAGTTTTGGGAATTACACTGTTGCTGTACGGTAATTCCACAGTTGCGCAAAACAGATACTATTACGCTTATAATGAGCAGATCGTTTTGCAGACGGATACAGGGAGATATGTTATTTCATACAAGGATGGTCAACAATCAAATGTTCAGGAATATTTGAGTTCCTTTGGTGCCAATACTGGTTTTAATTTTACTATTTGGAATGACCGTAGTAATTACTGTATCAAAAACTTCAATCTCAACCTGCAACAGGTTAAAGCACTGTTTAACGGTAATGACAGCATTAGAGCCGTTCAGTCTTTGTACAAAACAGTTGATGGCGCTGAAATGATTATTACAAATGAAATTGTTGTAAAGTTTAAAAACAACATTTCTCAATCGACAATTAATCAGTATTTTAACAGTTTAAATGTTGCAGTTAAAAAGATAACAAGCCAATTTTATCTAATTACAGTTGCCGCTAATGCAGACGCATTGGATGTTGCTAATGCAATACAGGAAAGCGGTCAGGTCATATTCAGTCATCCTGATTTTATCTCAAAAACAGAAACACATCAGACACTGCCCACCGACCCTTATTTTGTTAACCAGTTTTATCTGCACAATACAGGTCAGACAATGACAAATGGCCATTCCGGAACCCCAGGAGCCGATATTAATGCACCTGAGGCGTGGGATATTACAAAAGGGAACGCGAATATTGTAGTGGCGGTGTTGGACGAAGGTGTTGTGTCAAATCATCCCGACTTACCCAATTCTCGACAGATAAGGTTAGCAGGAAGTAATTTTGCAGATAGCAATACTCCAAATGATCCTTCGCCTACAGGAGATGACAACCACGGAACTGCCTGTGCCGGTGTTATTGCCGCCACGCATAATAATGAAGGCATTGCAGGCATTGCACCAAACTGCAGAATTATGCCTGTGAAAATTCCGTTTGGTATTGTTCCTGCTTCTGTTTATGCTGAAGCAATCACTTTTGCAAAAGAAAACGGTGCAGATATTATTTCCAATAGCTGGGGATATGGCAGCCAGAACCCTAATTTATATCCTGTTATTGTTGAGGCGATAAGAGATGCTGCGCTAACAGGCAGAGGTGGCAAAGGCTGTGTTGTAGTATTTGCTTCCGGAAATAATGCTCAGCATTCAAATAACAATGATGGTTATGTTGATTTCCCTTCAAATGTTACCATTGATGGGGTATTAACAGTGGGCGCATCCGACAGATATGATAACCAGGCAGATTACAGTGGCACATCGAATTTAAGTTCTCCCCAAAATCAGATTATTGACATTGTAGCTCCGTCTCATCGTGCTTATTCCTGTCATATACCAACTGAAACATCTGAAGCGTGGTCGCTTGACATACCTGGTAATGCAGGTTACAATCCTGTTAAAAAATATGATTGTTATCCAATCGGAGGAATTTTACCTGTTATAGGTTCCGTTTTACCAAGTTCCGGCACAAATTATTTGGCTTATACCGGACATTTTGGCGGGACATCCTGTTCCTGTCCTCAAGTGGCTGCTGTTGCTGCGCTGGTTTTGTCTATTAACTCCAATTTGACACAGAAACAAGTTTCTGATATTATTCTCTCCACAGCCAGAAAAGCAGGAGGTTATAATTATCAAAACACAACAGGTATTGCTAATGGGACTTGGAATGCCCAAATGGGGCATGGTGTGTTAGATACCTATGCTGCGGTTCAGATGGCGCAAATGCCTTTAGCTACCGACCTTATGATTGGCGATTCACCAGAAGATATCGGATTAGAGCCCAATATGCAAACCAACGAGATAATTTGGGACAGTCCCAATATTTGGGTGAGACATCAGAATGATGGTGGGCTTGTACATCAAAATCCGGAGTACGATCCTGCGGCTCCCAGTTATGTGTATGTGCGGGTAAAAAATATTAGCAAGCAAGCCTCTTCCGGCAGTGAAAAACTGTACCTTTACTGGGCAAAGGCAAGTACCGCCCTTTCATGGCCCTATTACTGGACAGGCAACCATTATCCCGATAACGGCCCTTTGCGGGGAGATTTGATAGCGATACAGAACATTCCCGTAATACCTGTTGGTGGCGAAACCATTATAAGATTTCCGTGGGCAGTTCCCAATCCTGTCGATTATCATGGCATTAATGACGAGCCTTGGCATTTTTGCCTGCTTAGCAGAATTGTTGCGGAAAATGATCCGATGACCTATCCTGAAACAGATAATTTGGGAGATAATACCCGAAACAACAACAATATTGCATGGCGAAATGTGTCTATCATTGAACTGGAATCCGGTAATATTGGCGCCGTTGTGGCAATCGAAAACTTCCATAGGGTTACTCAACCTTTCAGGTTGCTGTTTAAAAATTACAGATCAGCATCAGGCAAATACCTCTATCTGGATGCGGAAATTACCATCCATTTGGATAATATTCTGGCTCAGGCATGGGCACGGGGTGGCAAACAAGGTGAAAAGATTTCACTTTTGGATGAATACACCATACTTATTAAAGACACAAATGCAAGTCTGGATAATCTGATTTTGGCTCCGTATGAAGCAGGAACACTTTTCCTGCAATTTAATATACTGACTGGGGCATCGGTACAGGATCATTATACCTCTCATATAATTCAGATGGATGGAATATCTGGAGAAATTATTGGCGGCGAGGTTTACGAAATTTACAAGTCTGATAGGGATCCGTTCTATGCCGACGCCGGCCAGGATATCACAGCCGACAAACACCAGGCTGTAGTCTTAAGTGCCCAAGCCATTGGCGAACCCGCCATTTACAACTGGTACGACCAGAGCGGCGCACTGATTTCCGAGGGGGCCGACTTTACCACCTCAGTAACCATAGCCCAAAAATACAAATTGGAAGTCATTGCCCTGGCCGACGGCTACAAGGACTATGCCGAAGTAAATGTCAAGCTCAAACCCAACAGGCTAGAAACAGTGTATCCCAATCCGGTTTTAGACCAGATTACAGTGGAGTACAGGCTCAACGAGGCAGCAACCGCCTACCTGTCCATCGCTAACTACTACTATTCCCATATATCCGACAATTACATACTGGATACAGGCGCCGGTAGCGGAACATTCAATATCGGCAGCTATCCGGCAGGCATTTACACAATATCGCTGATATGCAACGGTCAAATTGCCGATAGTAAAATATTTGTGAAACAATAAAAACTAACAAAGGACATTGAATCAATATTTGGCACAATGTCCTTTTTTATACTATTCTAAAAAGTACTGATATATTACGCTGACATGGATTAATTTAAGTTCTTATTATGGGTGATTTTTTAGAAATCTTTTATCTTTTGGAGACGTTGGATGCATTGATTAGAAGGCAAAACACAGGAAATTGCCAACGCCTGGCAAAACGCTTAGAAATTTCTGAACGAAGTGTTTTCCGATTGTTGAGCTATTTAAGTATTATCGTAAGCAGAGATAGAATAAAAATACGATATGACAAAAAGAAAAACACCTACTATTATAGTCAGATCGACTACTTTTTCAATCATTTTTCTCAAAAAACATTTCCGAAAAACAACTGAATTTCAAAAAGTTACACTTAAAAGACAAAAGAACTATTGTTCGTAATTACTCCACTTCCCTATCCTCAATATTAGTTCCACAATCTTTCACAATCATGCGATACCATTTGTCGGAGTATCTTGGCTGTTCGGGAAATGCACATTGTGGTATTTCGGTATCGGTTTTTAGAAATTTACCATCCTTTTCTTTCTTTACATTGCCGTCATTGTATTTCACTAACAAATAGGTAAAAAGGTCGTTCCAAGTTTGGCAGGCCATCTGCACCTTATCATTGGTAAACTTGTTCAGACGAGCCTCTGCTGCATTGGGATCCTTTTCAAACTGCGCAACCATTTCCGTTTCCATGTTTAAAATCTCTTTTACAAAAGAGGATTCAAGCTCGTTCTGTTTCTCTTTCACGTGTACAATCATATCCTTGTAGCGGGTATAAACCCAATTGCTTACTTTGGTAAAAATCCAATAGGCGGCCGTAGGCGAATAATCTGTCATAGAGCCGTTCCCCTCTCTTATTGCTTCCGGAATTTGGGTAATGCCGCAAAATACCGGCATATAGCAGGAACTTCCGGCATCGTCCAGGCCAAACCAAAAGATGCCTCCAAATTTGTCAGGGAGACCGCTACGGCATTGAGCCACAAACGAAAATCCTGTTTGCTGGGTAGCTGTAGCGCGTTCGTGGATGTATTTTTTACCATCTACATCCCAATTCATGGGACGCCAGCGATAGGGAGAGGCATAAGGGCCTGCGCCCAAGTCTTTGGTCATATCCATAGAAGTACCCTCGTAATGGTCGCGCATCAGTTGCATCACATCCTGCACACTTACC
>JAISAD010000057.1 GCA_031266895.1 Bacteroidales bacterium | reverse complement strand
CTGTTTTTATTGGCTTTGGAAAGTGCATTTTTAATTATAAAAGATTGAGTACCAAATTTTTCTGTGTAAATTTGAACTATCAGACTGTGGTCGGAATATTTAGTTTTATGCAAAATAATGCCTTCCGTGCAGACTAACATTATTAATGTATAAACAAAAATTTGGCCACCCTTTTCTCCTTGCCTGCAGGATTGGAACTCATGACATAATAGACTCCTGTGGCAGGTCTTTTCCCGTAAAAATCCTGACAGTTCCATATCAATTCGCCGCCATGCGCATATCCTTGCCATACCAATTTGCCTTCTGCATCGGTAATTTTGCAGAACGAATTGTCCATAAGACCGCTTACTGCCACCGGCCCAGTATAACCTTCGCGCACCGGATTGGGAAAAACCTTGCATTCATCATAGCTTTCATTTCCCCATGTAGCATCACCGCGATAGGAAAGCAGGCCGTTAATCGTGCCGATAAATACTTCCCCATTACTGTGGTCAATAGCTAACGAGGTGATATTATTGGAAAAGAGAGGCGAATTTTCTTCTGTGAAGTGCAGCAGCGATTCGGTGCCGTTTTCAGACACTAAAAAGAGGCCTGCAGTAGCCGTTCCAATCCATTTCCGGTTAGCACCATCCACTGCAATTGCCGTTATTTTCTCATTTCCTAACAGCAGTTCTACATAGCCGTTTTGGAGAAACTTGATATATTGTGCATAATAGACTCCATTTTGGGTAAATACATTTTCAGGATAGTAGATTACCTTAATCCCTGTAAGGGTTCCAAGCCATATTGCTCCATCCTTACCTTCTGCAATACAAGTAATCACACTGTTGGCCGGCTCTGCGTCAGAAGAGTTATAATTGACCACCACACGTGCCATTCGGTCGTCGCTTGTGTTATCAATAGTACCGCGATCGTCAAAAGCCACTACCAGAGGACTGCCCTGGGATGGCCTCGAAAAGGTAATCCATTTATAGCCTCTGGAATCCACCAGCACATGTTCCGGCTTTCTATCTTCATCAGGCACATTGGCAGCCGGTATCAGGGAAAATGACTTCCAAGTACCGTCACTTTTCAAAACATGCAGTGGATAAAAGGTATTACTTGTAGTTATCCACAAATTATTGTTTCTGTCAAAACTGATACCGGAAACTAATGGGCGCGGATTCCCAACTAATGGCGAATTGGTTGAGTCGTAACGCGCCGTAACCTGGTCATTCACTATTTTAAAAAGACCGCATCCCCACGAAGTACACCACATTTCATTTCCATTGCGAGGATTGATGGCCACATTATTTATATCCCATGCCATGCCGAAATCGTAAAACGAACTCTCTACAAAGTGCCATTCTCCATTCTCAAAAAAGCTGAGCGAAGGGTGTATCCAACTTGAATTAATACCGTCGCGCGAGCCGGGCACAACGGCTACCTTCCCGTTTACTATATCAATAGCCGATACCATATAGGTGAAAGGGCCGCCTGCGAGATAGTGTCTGCTGTGATCGTCAGGGTAATGAAAAAACACCAAGCCATAGTAATAGTGCCCATCTGCAATCCAAACCGTATCGCCTTCAAAAAGCAGATTATTCACCTCATTAATCCACAGGCCTGTTTTCCAATTAGCGTGCAGTTCAAGTTCTAAGTTACTATTATAAAAGAATATAGAAGTATCAGCAGCTATGGCCAGCAGTTTATCATTGGCTTTTAAACCCTTAATTTGAGCCAGCTGCATGTTGCTGTCCAAATAGCGGGGAGCACCATTTTCATACACGTAGAGCGAGTCTGGAGAATGGATATATTGCGTACTGAAGAAAAGCCGGTTATCGAATAATGTCATGCGATTTACATTCATCGTCTCCGTACCTGCCAGCAGCTGCCACGAAGCAAAATCGGCCATATCCGCTACATTTTCAGCATGTGTATAGATGCCCCGTTCCGTAATCATATATATCAGATTATCAGCAATCTCTATTCCATAAACATTCAAATAGCCACCCCGGGAATTGGTGTACCAGGTGTCTTCTACCGTAGCATTGTCCAAATTAATCACAATAACCCCGAAAGCGGTAGAAAGGTAGGCTTTTGCAGAGGTGGCAAAAAGACTGTAAATGCGCTTTGAAGTTGTGAGTTGCTTATTTTTAATATCCGGCAGGTTAAGCAGCTTGTCATCTCTAATAATATCTATATTACCGTTATTGTAAGCGATAATCAGGGTATTGGAAGCCTTATTGCTGGCAATGGAGGCAATGCCAATATCCGACAGCCCCTCTACTTTCGACCACGCATGAGTAGTCATGTCTGATTTATCTACATACATAATACTCTGTTCGCTAGCAACATAAATCATATCATTCGTTGCAGCTACCGAACGAAAACCGACATAGGGCAAATGCTGACGGAACACGCCAATAGGAATTTGAGCGGCAAGCGGCCATACAGCCAGCAATTCGCCCAATACTATACAAATCGTTTTTATGCTCATCGGTTCAAATTTTTAATATTAATTTTAATTTGTCGCACTGGAATCCATGATACTATAATGCTGATTATGAATAGAGTGCAAAATATAATCACAAAATCAGTCGCTTGCATCTCTACCGGATAGTAGTTGATAATGTAGCTATTGCTTTTGGGGCCTAATTTTACAATGTGAAAAAGTACCTGCAAGATACAGATTATAAAACCAATGATTAATCCCAAAATGCCGCCTGCAAACGATACCAGCATGCCTTCTATCAGGAATATCCTTTGTATTAACGACCGATTAGCGCCAATATTGTACAAAATGTTGATGTCTCGCTTTTTTTCCACAATCAGCATACCCAGCGTGCCAATAATATTGAACGCAGCTACCAGCATGATGAAAGATAATATGATATATATGATCAATTTTTCCGATTTCATGGTTTTAAAAAGGGTCTCTTCCTGTTGAAAGCGGTTTTGAATGCGCCATTTGTCGCCCAAAAGCTGCGCGATTTGCGCTTGTAGTTTATCTACACTGGCGTCAGGTTGCAACAGCACCTCCATAGAGGTACATTCGCCGTCATAATCCATTAATGTCCGTACAAAATCTATGCTGCAAAAGAGATAATGCTCATCATATTCAGTGCAGGTCATGAAAACGCCGGCCGGTTGCAATAATTGTGTCTCAAAGGAGGTAGCCGTATTGCTCAAATTTTTGCGATTACGCTTCGGATAGTAGAGTTTAAATGGCTCTATGCTACGCAAATTCAGCCTTATATTGCCAGCGGCAATTGCTCCTATAATGCCATAATGCAGACTGTCCTGCTGTAAAAGGTAATCGCCATCAATCATGATGGAATCAATATTGTTGTCTGTGCCATAGTTCGCCTCCACCCCTTTTAGAGAAATGAGGGTCTGTTCTTCTTTATAGGTAAGCAGTACCATATCCGACACAACCTCGTGAACAGCACGTACAGCCTCCATATCTGCTATTTGTTTTTTGGGAAATTCGCTGACTGCAAATGATTTTCCCTCTTTCAACTCTATTTTCAGGTCGGCATTGAAAGTATTAAAATTGTCAATAACCAGCCTTTCCATGCCGTTAAAGACCGACAATACGATAATCAGCCCTGCACTGCTCACAATAATGCCCAGCGTAGATATGGAAGAAATAATATTGATGATGTTATGCTTTTTCTTAGAGAAGAGATAGCGCCATGCAATAAAAAAAGCAGTATTTAGCCCTTTTATTTTCAACGATTTACTGTTTTAATAATTTTTCAATATTTTCAAGATAATCAAGTGAATCATCAACAAAAAATTCCAGTTGAGGCACAATGCGCAACTGGTTTTTCACCTTTTGTCCCATTCGGAAGCGAATATCTTTTGTGTTGGCACGCACTGCCTTAATCACAGCGCTGGTATCGGCGGCATTAAAAATGCTCAAATAGACGCGGGCTATGGATAAATCGCTTGTAACTGTGCATTTGGTAACAGTAATCAGACAATTGCAGAATATCTGCCTGTCGTGCATAAAAATATCGGCAAGCTCTTTTTGAAGCAGTTTGGCAATCTTTTGCTGTCTTGTAGAATCCATTCTTTTTGTAGTTTAAAAAATCTGTGCAAATGTACATGAAAATTTTTAATTTACACGCAGCTCGCCGCAATGCGGCCATAATGCTCCGGAAAGGGCTTATTTCCTGCAGGCAAAAATGAGTGGCTACTCATCGTAAAATGAGTAGCTACTTATTTTTTTTTAGTAGCTACTAAATTGCAAACGAGTAGCTACTAAATTATAGACGAGTAGCTACTTATTTTTTTTAAGTAGCTACTCATTTTCTCCCCTGTAAGCAAAGCTTTGAAACCGGCAGTGTACAATAGCGTGCCTGAATATTGTAAATTGTTTAATGTGAAGTGTTTACATTGTAAATCCATATGTATAAAGAAAGGTAAATCTCATAACTTTTTATATAAAAAGAAGAGCGAATTTATTGACGGACAGGGCAATTTTGGTTCACAAGATGGAGACAGTCTTTCCGCCATGCGCTACACCGAAGCCCGGATGCAGAAAATTGCCAAAGAGATGCTCGAAGACATCGATTTCGCCATGGCTTTCAAGTTTAAAATGAAAACAAAAAAGGCTGCCCTTTTTGAACAGCCATCCTGGTGGGAGTTGACGGGGTCGAACCGCCGACCCTCTGCTTGTAAGGCAGATGCTCTGAACCAACTGAGCTAAACTCCCTTCGTTTGAGGGTGCAAAAATACATTTTTTTCTGATATGATAATTTTCTTTCAGAAAAAAAATCATATTTTACATGTAATAATTTGATTTTCAAAATAGTAAATTTCCACCAATCATTATTTCGTTATGTTTCTCTGTTATGATTTGATCAATTTTGCTATTTCATTTTTATCCGATGCTTTCACTTGCATGCACGGAATATCACAGTTTCACTTTTTTTCAGACATATCCCCTACCCCACCATAAAATAGGTTTCGGGATACTGATGCTTACTCTCTTTTAGGCGGCGACTGAGTGCAAAAGCCAATGTCAGTGTACCGATACGGCCAATATACATATTGGCAACCAGAATAGCCTTGCCTCCCCAGCCGAATGTGGTGCATGTTCCGGTAGATAAACCACAGGTAGAAAAAGCCGAAACAGTTTCAAAAAGCAGGTGTTCAAAACTGTGATTTGGCTCTACAATAGTGAATACAAATGTAGATAAAAGTATCAATATCAAAGACATAACTACAATGGAGTAGGATTTGTCCACAAGATCAAATGGGATCATTTTTTTCTGAAATTCGATATGTTTTTTCCCTCTAATCGTGGCAAAAACCGACTTCATAATAACATAAAAAGTAGTTACCTTAATGCCGCCGCCGGTAGAACCCGGAGAGGCGCCAATAAACATTACAATTATGATAATCAATAAGGTAGAATTTCCCAACATATTGATATTTACAATATTAAATCCAGCAGTACGACCAGAAATCACTTGAAAAACAGAGTCAAAAACCCGTTCAAAAAAATTCTGCTTCTGAGTTAGCGTATCATTATATTCCAACGCACAAAAAAGTATAATGCCGACAATAATAATGCTAAAAGTGGTGAATAGTACTATTTTAGTGCCCGGGTGCAGTGATTTCCATGGATATTTTCTGCGATCACGAATAATTCTCGGATTAAAAAAATCGCTCAACGTAACAAAGCCTATTCCGCCCAAAAATACCAGCACCATCACCACCGTTTGGATATAATAGCTATGTATCACTGCCTTATCCATAAAACTTTTATCCCAAAGAGAAAATCCTGC
>JAISAD010000072.1 GCA_031266895.1 Bacteroidales bacterium | reverse complement strand
TGGTGGCCTGCAGTTCGCCGGCCTGCTGCTCCAGTTTCATTATTTCAACTTCCAATTGCGCTACGGAATTGCCATAAATTACCCCCGCTTTCAGAAGCGCATTGAGACGCGCCAACTGTTCGTCCAAACTGTTGCGGGCATTGGACAGCAGGGTAATCTGTTTGTCTAAAATCAATAAATTCAGATAGATAGAAATTACTTTTTCTTTTAAAATGTTAATAGAAAGGTCTAATTTGTAAATTTCGGCCTCATTAAGCAGTCGCTCATGCTTTTTGCCGTAAACTGCTTTCATTCCATCAAAAATAACTTGTTGAAAATCAAGCGAAATAGCGTATTGTTCTTTGGAAGTCAGGTCTGGAAAAGGCATAAATTCTTGAAATTGATACATATCCGACTGATAGATAGCCCTGCCGTTGATTTCGAGCGAGGGGTAATAATGGGAGGCGGCATTATTCAATTTTATCTTCAATTGCTGTTCATTCAACTCTTTTTGCAAATTGGCCGATGATTGCAACACTGTCCATTTGGTGCAACTGTCAATAGTAACCTTAACTTGTGCACTAATTGCTAAAACTTTAAAAATCAATAATATAAGTAGAAATATCTTCCTCATTTTGCTCCTATTTTATTTTTAAAATCTCTCCTTTTTATTATAAAAAAATCTCAAATTTTACCTGTTGTATTCTGCTGCAAAGATAAGATTTTTTTTATTTATTAAAATAGTAGTATATTTGCACTCAAAAAATAATGCTATGATTTATTTGGATAATTCGGCAACAACTTTTCCAAAACCTGTTGAGGTTTACGATTTTATGAACGATTTTTATCGCACGCACGGGGTTAACCCGGGACGTTCGGGCTTTGATGCAGCGGTAGAAACAGGCGAAATGGTTTCTCATACTCGGCAAATGCTTACCCAACTGTTTAATGGCGGCAGCGATTTTAATCGCTTAACGTTTAGCTACAACGCCACAGACTCTCTGAATATCCTGATTCAGGGTTTGGCAGAAAAGGGAATGCACGTAATTTCTACCATGCTGGAACATAATTCTGTATTGCGTCCACTATATCATCTTGAACAACAGGGAATTATAGAAGTGACCTACTTGCCGTTTGATGCACAGGGCTATTTGAATCCCGATGATATAAAAAGTGCTGTTCGCTCCAATACTCGCATGATGATTTGTACGCAATGTTCTAATGTGCTGGGTACGGTGCAGCCGATTGCTGCCATTGGAAAAATTTGTAAGGAAAATGGCCTGATTTTTGTGGTAGATGGCAGTCAAGGTGCAGGAATTAACGAGATGAATATGATAGAGTTTGGCGTGGATGCTTACGCTTTTACCGGCCACAAGTGCCTGATGGGACCCACAGGTATTGGTGGATCATACGTACGCGAGGGTGTTGAGGTTCACCACACCCGTTTTGGCGGCACAGGAGTACGCTCGGCACAAAAGAATCACCTTGAGGAATATCCTTATCGTCTGGAAGCCGGAACGCTCAATCTGCTGGGCGTAGCTGGACTTTATGCCGGTGTAAAATGGATTACTGCGCAGGACATAAAGCAATTGCATGCACAAGAGATGCATCTGTGGCAACGCTTGCGCGATGGTCTTAAAAATATTGACGGAGTAATGCTCTATTGCGCCGATTCTGCAGAAAATCGCAATTCGGTGCTCTCTCTCAATATCAACGGCTTCGATCCCGCCGATGTGAGTACCATGCTGGATGTAGATTACGACATAGCTTGCCGCGCAGGTTTCCAGTGTGCGCCTAAAGTGCATGAATGCATAGGCACAATTCCACTGCATGGCACAGTACGACTGAGTATTGGTCCTTTTAACACCGAACCCGACATTGATACGGCAATTGAAGCAGTTGGAGATATTGCGAAGATGAGGAATTAAACTGTATATTATTTTAATTCTTTCCTAATTCCTTGATGATTTTATAAACCTCCTCTTCGGATCCGGGTGCATACGAGGTGTGTTGCCACACAATTTCGCCTTTTCCATTCAGAATACACATAAAAGGCACATCGCCGATATTCATGGCGCGTTTAAAATCCCAATTGGCATCAAGCAACACTTCGTATTCCCAGCCTTTCCCATTACAAAATGGCGCCACGCGAGCTGACGTTTTGGCATCGTCAATTGAGATGGCATACAATTTTACGCCGGTCTCCTCTACCCACTCGTCGTAAACGTCTGCAATGGCCTGCAATTCGGCCACACAAGGCTTGCACCATGTAGCCCAAAAATTGACAATTACCGGTTTCCCGTCATTGGTAATTTCTTTGGTATTGAATACTTTACCAGAGAGCGTGCGAATATCTACAGAAGGGAGCGTAGTCAACTTTTTTTCTTTAACTTCTTCTTGGGCTGCAACCGCCGTAATTAAAAATAGCGATAGTGTCAACCATACAAATTTCTTCATTTTTTATTTTTTACAGTTTACAATTAATACTATAAGACCTCGTGCCAACGCGGTCGGTTTAAAACGCAAAAATACAAAACTATTTTAAATAACGAGCAATTAAAAAATTTCAGTAACTTTGCACCCGCTATCTAGAAATAGAAAAATAGTCTTGATTTTAAATTTATTATCAAATAACAGGCAAATTAAACGCATAAAATTAAACGTAACTATGTCAAAAAACAAAACAGCACGCTACACCATCACTTCGGCACTGCCTTATGCTAACGGTCCCGTACATATTGGACATTTAGCCGGCGTTTATGTGCCTGCCGATATTTATGCGCGTTATCTCAGAGCCAAAGGCTGTGAGGTGCTTTTTATTGGTGGTTCTGACGAGCATGGTGTACCTATCACTATCAAGGCTAAAAACGAGGGCACAACCCCTCAAAAAATAGTGAATCGTTACCACGCCATGATTAAGCGTTCTTTTGAAGAGTTAGGGATCTCTTTCGATGTCTATTCGCGCACTTCAGACCCCATGCACCATGAAACCGCTGCCAATTTCTTTACAAAACTTTACGAAGATTGCAAATTGATTGAAAAAAGCGCTTTGCAGTATTACGATGAAGAGGCCAGGCAATTTTTAGCCGATCGTTACATTACGGGTACATGCCCCCATTGCCGCAATGAACGAGCTTATGGCGATCAGTGCGAAGCCTGCGGTACGTCGCTGAATGCTACCGATCTGATTAACCCCAAGTCTGTACTCAGTGGCAATACGCCTGCCATGAAAGAGACCAGACATTGGTATCTTCCTCTTAATGAATATGATAAATGGCTTAGAGAATGGATTCTAAAAGAACATAAAGAGGATTGGCGATCCAGCGTTTACGGCCAGTGCAAGTCCTGGATTGAGCAAGGTTTGCAGCCCAGAGCTGTTACCCGCGACTTGGATTGGGGAGTGAAAGTACCCCTTGAAGAGGCGATCGGAAAGGTGCTCTATGTCTGGTTCGATGCCCCTATCGGCTATATTTCGGCTACTAAGGAGTGGGCGGAGGCGCACGGGCAGGATTGGGAAAAGTGGTGGAAAAGCGCTGATACAGAACTGATTCACTTTATTGGCAAAGATAATATTGTATTTCACTGCATTATTTTTCCCTGCATGTTGAAAGCAGAAGGGTCCTACATTATGCCGCAAAATGTGCCGGCTAATGAATTTCTGAATCTGGAAAACAATAAAATTTCCACTTCGCGAAACTGGGCGGTATGGCTGCACGAATATTTGGAAGATTTTAAGGATAAGCAGGATGTATTGCGCTATACTCTCACTTCAATTGCGCCTGAAACTAAAGATGCCGACTTTACGTGGACGGATTTTCAGGCTAAAAATAATAATGAACTGTTGGCTATTTTTGGCAATTTTGTGAACAGAACTCTGGTGTTGACACATAAATATTATGAGGGAAAAGTACCGTTGCCTGATCTGTTTTCCAACTGTGAAAAAGAGATTATGGACAAAATAGGAGAATTTCCTGCACGAATTGGTACAGCTATAGAGAAGTTTCATTTTCGGGAAGCGCTGGCCGAATTTATGAATTTAGCGCGGTTGGGCAACAAATACCTTACCGATACCGAGCCTTGGAAAAAACAGAAAGAAAATCCTGCAAGTGTGCAAACTGTTTTATACCTTTCGCTGCAAATTTGCGCTGCCCTGTCGGTGCTGGGGGAACCGTTTCTGCCCTTTACCTCCCGCAAATTGCAACAGATACTTAATTTGGATATTCATCGATGGGAAGAGGGAGGCAGGTGCAACTTGCTTCCTGCAGGGAATATAATCAACACGCCGGAATATCTTTTTGAAAAGATAGATGATGAAGCGATTGCGGCACAGGTTAAAAAGTTGGAAGATGTTAAAACAGTCAACGAAATAGACTCAAAAGAGGCTGAAGAGGCCAAACCTGACATCTCTTTTGATGAGTTTCAAAAAATGGATTTGCGCGTGTGTCGTGTTCTTGCTTCTGAGAGGGTTGCCAAAACCAAAAAATTGCTCAAATTGAAAGTAGATACCGGACTTGACCAACGTGAAATCGTGTCGGGCATCGCCGAATATTACGAGCCGGAGCAGCTGATTGGTAAAAATGTGTTGATGCTTATTAATTTGGACCCTAAGGAAATTAAGGGAATCAAGTCGCATGGGATGATTTTAATGGCCGAAAATGCCAATGGAGAGCTTTCTTTAATGCAGCCTGAAAGAAAGATTAAAGCGGGAGGCACGGTTAAGTAGCCTGTTTGGAATTAATTAAATTTCATGTGAAGTAAATTTTTGTCATTTAAAAGAGTATATTTTTATTTATTATCAATAGTTGTTTGATTAAAAAAAATTATCTATTTTTGCGCATGTTATAATAATACTAAAAGTTCAACGATTGTGAAGCGATTTTTGTGTATATTCTTCCTGATTTATAGTCTTTTACCAATGTATCCCCAAGCAAAGGAAAAGATTGAATTTGATCACTTAAAGAAGATTTTCCTCCTAAATTCATACTATCAAACTCATACATGGGTAATAGCAGAGACAAAAGGATATTCTCCTTACCTCTATCGTCCCGACTATGAATTGGATATTGAATATCTTAGTGCTGTCAATACAGCCAAAACACCTGAAAGAAATCTGATCCTGCTCAACTGCTTTAAGGAATTTTACGGCAAGAAGGATTATGATTTAATCATTATTATCAGCCAGCCAGCCTATAAATTTGTGGCAGAAAACTACCCAATGCTCACTTTTATGCATGGTAAAAAAATTGTATGCGCTGGTGTGGCAATTGACGATTCACTGCCGGAAATTCCAAATGTGCTCTTTTTATCGCTAAAATTTGCGGTAAATGAAACCATAGAGCAAATGCTGAAATTTGAATCGGCTATTACGGATGTTTTTATTATTAATGATAATACATCCAGTGGATTGGCCTCGAAAAAGGCCATACAGCGACAGGTCGAAAAGGCCTCTTTCCTGAAAGGTAGAAATATAAACATACGCTATAATAAAAATAGCAATACCGAGGATTTAATGCAGGAAATCAAACAGTTGCCGCCGACTACGGCGCTCCTGGTTGGTTTTTACGCTCAAACGGGCAAAGGCTATGACATTTCTCCAGAAGAGTTTGTATCCATCCTTACCGATGCCTCTGCATTTCCTGTTTTTTGTCTTGTTGATATCTATATGCACAAGGAAATAATAGGAGGTAAAATGCTGGAAGGCATTACATTGGGAAAACTTATCGGTCAATTGGCTCAATCTATTTTAAATGAGGGGACAGCTCCCGGCCGCATTATACATCAGGAACAGACCCGGTGGAAATTCAGCTATCCGCAAATTGCCAACCACAAATGGTTTACTGCTTTGCCGGAAAAAGCCGAGTTAAAATATAAGCCCTTAGGCTTTTTTGAGAAACATAAATTGTGGCTAATCCCTGTAGCCTTTCTGTTGGGACTCTCTTTTGTAGCTTTTTTAATCGTGCTCTATTTTAACCGATTGTTACGTGCCAAATTGACCGAAAAAACTCAATCGTTAAGGCAATATGTCTCTAAATTTGAGCAGTTTGTGGAAAATATGCCGATAGCTTACATCGAATTGGATATTGCGTACACCGTTCGCTATTGGAACAGTGCAGCCCAAAAAATGTTTGGCTACGTACAAAGCGAAGTTTGTAATGCTCACGTGGATGATATTGTGAATTTGCAGAATAGCGATGTGCACATCAGCAGCATTATTAAAAATATTATCAGCCAGGATATATCCAATTCCATTATTAATGTGGCTAAAAAAGAGGGCTCAATGATGGTATGCGAATGGTTTTTTACGGAGGTGCGCGATGAAAATGGAATCCCAATACACTATATGTGCATGGTAGTGGATATTACGGAAGAAACGCGTCTAAGAAAAGAGCTAGAGGCCATGGTTGAAAAAAGCAAAGCGATGTTGCTGCAAAACGATCGTTTTATTGCCTATTCCATGCATGACCTTAAGAATTTGATGACGCCTATTATTTCCTATTCCGAATTGCTAAGTTTGGAACAGACTACGCCAAAAATGAAGAGCACAATTGAGAAACTCAATAAGTCAGCCAATTCCGTAGTACAAGTATTTATCGAAATGATGAATATCAGCCGAATAAGAAGTGGTCTTGTACAGGTTGAAAAGCAACCGTTTGAGCTGCTTACAATGGTGTGTGATATAATGTCCATGCTCGAAATAAATTTTAAGCGGAAAAACATCACCGTAACCAATACCATAGGGCAAAATATTAATGTGTTAATTGACCTTGAGATGACTCATTCCATATTTCTCAACCTGTTAGGTAATGCTATTAAATTTACCTATCCCAATGGAAATATCGTGATGTCAGCCGAACAGGAAAATGAGGATTTTGTAGCCATTTCTATTTCAAATGATGGTATGCCGGCGGATATTGAAAAGCTGAACCAGCTTATTTCCAATAGAAAATATTTTACCACTAAGGGCACTTCCGGTGAAGAAGGGTCTGGTCTGGGCTTGCTGCTTTGCACCGATTTGGTCCAGAAAAACGGTGGTAAACTGAGTGTAACACGCTATAAAAACGACAGTGGCGCCTGCTTTACCTTTACTCTGCCTTTAGTGCGGCAGTGATTGCGTTTTTTTGTACATTTGCAAATTCAAAAAAAATCGCTCTTTTTATCGAAAATGTTTGTTACGTAGATATTTAGAGATTATCCATTTTAATGTTTATAACCTAAGAAAGAGAGAAAATTAAAAAGAAAAGAATGAAGAAGCTAAGAGTAATAATGTGCTTGATATGCGGAGCAATGATATTTACAACTGCTCAAGCGCAAAACAAAATGACTTCCACCTATCCTCAGAATAGAAATTATTCTACCTATGCCCGTAAAATGGCGCAATTGCTGGACTTGATTAACTTGTATTATGTGGATACCGTTAATTTTGATAAACTTACAGAAGCCGGCATTGTGGAGGTATTGAAAGAGCTGGATCCTCACTCTGTTTATATTTCGCCAGAGGAGGTTGCTGCTGCGAATGAGCCGCTGCAGGGTGGTTTTGATGGCATTGGGGTCTCTTTCCAGATTATTAAGGACACTATTAATGTTATTGAGGTAATTGTGGGTGGTCCATCGGAAAAAGTAGGATTAATGCCGGGCGATAAAATTGTAAAAGTTGATTCTTTAGATGCCACAGGCAAACAGATTAGCAATAAATGGGTGCAAACGCATCTGCGCGGCAAAAAGGGAACAAAAGTGCCCATTACGGTGCTGCGCGGCCGCAGAGGAATGCTCAGTTTTGTGATTACCCGAGATAAAATCCCAATGAACAGCATCAATGTATTCTGTATGCTCGACAGCCAAACAGGCTACATCCGTTTGGAACGCTTTGCTCAAAATTCCAATCAGGAGTTTATTGAAGCCATTACCAAGTTGAAAGCACGCGGTATGGAAAATCTGATTTTCGACCTGCGCGGCAATGGCGGAGGCTATCTCAATACTGCTTTTAACATAGCCGATCAGTTTATTAAGAACGGCAAAATGATTGTTTATACCAACAATATTCACAAAAACAGCGAGTCATATCGTGCTTCCAGTGCGGGCGAATTTGAGAAAGGGAAATTAATTGTGCTGGTGGACGAGGGTTCGGCTTCAGCCAGCGAAATTGTGTCGGGTGCCGTACAGGATTGGGACAGAGGCCTCATTATGGGACGCCGCACTTTTGGAAAGGGTTTGGTGCAAAAGCCTGTAGAACTGGCCGATAAGTCGCAAGTACGCCTTACCGTTTCGCACTATTATACCCCTACTGGCCGATGCATTCAAAAGTCTTACAGTGATGGTCTCGACAGCTATTTTAGCGACCTGCAGGCCCGCTCAAAACATGGCGAGTATTTTACTGCCGACAGTATCAAATTTCCCGATTCGTTGAAGTTTAAAACACCTCAAGGCAGGATTGTTTATGGTGGAGGTGGCATTATGCCCGATATTTTTATCCCGCTGGATACTTCAAAATACTCTTCGCTTTACGCCGAATTTGTACGAAAAGGAATTGTGCACGGATTCATAATCAGCTATATGGAAGATCATCGCGAGGCATTAAAAGAGCAGTATCCTACCATAGAAGATTTTAAAAATAACTTCAAAGTAAGTGATGCGCTTTATAACGATTTGGTAGCTTACGGTAAAAAAGAGGGCGTTTCTGACAGTGTAAATTTCAACTTTTCCGCACGTCTGAATGCTTTTGTTGCCGTTAACAGAGAAAAATTGGATCTGCTTTATCGCAATCTTTCAGACCTGAGTCAAACGGCTGCTCTCGATTCGCTGATGAAGACATTCGTAGAAAAATCGTATCACGAAGCCGAAAAATTACGCAATGAGAATCGCGCTCCCGAATTTATTAAAGAGTATCTGAAATTTGAAATTGCCCGCAATATTTTTAATTACGGCGAAGCCTATCAGCTCTTCCTGATGACTGATGATGTTTGCCAAAAAGCCTTGGAAGCCATGCATGACGACAAACTGTTTAAAAAATTCAAGGTGCTGAGTAAATGATAACAAAGCGGTGCATTGACGAAATCTTTTTGACCGCTAAAATCGAAGATATCGTAGGCGATTTTGTGTCGCTGAAACGGCGTGGTGTCAATTTTGTCGGTGTTTGTCCTTTTCATAACGACCGAAATCCCTCCATGTACGTCAATCCTCGCTTGGGAATTTACAAATGCTTTGTATGTGATGCCGGCGGCAACTCCGTCAATTTCGTTATGGAGCACGAAAAAATATCCTATCCCGAGGCCTTGCGTTATGTGGCTAAAAAGTACGGCATTACCATAGAAGAAGATCATGAGGCTTCCGCCGAAGAGCTGGCCTCGCAGTCGTTGCGCGATGCGCTTTTTACAGTTAATCAATTTGCGGAGAAATTTTTTATATCACAACTGTTTGACACGGAAGAGGGTAAAAACATTGGCTTGAATTATTTCAAAGAACGTGGCTTTACCGAATCCACCATCAGGCACTTTAAATTGGGGTACTGTCCAGGCGGATGGGATAAATTTACCTGTCATGCGCTCAAAAACGGTTACGAAGAGCAGCATCTGCTCACTGTCGGCTTGAGCCGGAAGAGAGAGGGCGGCAAGCTGTTCGACTTTTACCATGACCGTGTTATTTTTCCCATTCATAATGCTATCGGCAAGACGGTGGGCTTTGGAGGGCGTATCCTCAACAGCAGAGAGAAAACTTCCAAATATTTCAACTCGCCGGAAAGCGAAATTTACCACAAGAGCGATATTCTTTACGGTTTTTATTTTGCCAAAAAGGCTATTCGTACTATGGATAGCGTCTATTTGGTAGAGGGTTACACCGATGTGATTTCGATGTATCAGGCAGGTGTTGAGAATGTGGTGGCCTCTTCCGGCACGGCGCTCACCGATGGGCAGATTAAGCTTATCACCTCGCAAACCCAAAATATTGTGGTGCTGTATGATGGCGACAACGCTGGTATTAAAGCCTCTTTGCGCGGTATTGACTTGCTGGTGGCAGCCGGTTTGGATGTCAAGGTGGTGCTGCTGCCCGACGGCGAAGACCCTGACTCATTTTCACGCAAGAGACGCGATTCGGAACTGGCCGATTATTTGAATAAAAATGCCGTTAATTTTTTAATTTTCAAAGCAAAAGTTTTATCTCGTGAAGCGGGAAACGACCCGATGAAGCGTGCCGCAATGGTGAATGAAATGATTAATACCATTGCCGGCATTCGCGATAATATTGTGCGGGCTTTCTATATCAAAGAGTGCGCCGCTCTTTTCCAATTGTCGGAAGAGATGCTGAACAGTCAGCTGCGCAAAGCCGTTTGGAAACGGTTAAATGCAGAAAAAGGCAAGGGAGAAGCTGCCGGGAATATGCTGCAGCAGGATATTAGCCTGCTGCCTGCAGCGCCTGTAGATTCATGTCAGAAAGAGTATGCTGCCGAGGATCGACTTTACGAAACCGAAAAACAGCTTATCCTTTTGCTGATAAAATACGGAATGTATGAGATTGATTGTGTGCATTTTGACGAACAGGGAAATCCCACTTACCATCAGCAACGCATTGATCAATTTATATATGACGAACTTTATAAAGATGAATTGCACATTACCGATCCGGTATTGAATACTGTTTTTGAACTGTATGCCCAGTTTGCGGTTGCAGCTGCCTGCCAGGAGGCCATTATCAAGCAGTTTACCTTTGTGGACAATCATCAGGTGCAGCAGTTTTTATTGCCTCATCTGCTTAATCCAGAACCGGAATTTAGTGCCGAATGGCAAAATAAGTATGAAATTGCCACCCGCACTATCACTAATGACAAGGAAAAGTTGAATACAGAGGTAACAAATATTGTAAATCGCTTAAAATTCAGGTGGCTGGAATCGTACCAGTACACCTTGCTTTCCCTGTTAAAAGAGGCCCAAACACCCGCTATGGAACAGGATATTTTATTGGATCTCAATCGCCTGACCCAACGCCGCATAGAACTGGCTAAGCTTTTGGGAACAGTAATGATGTAATCCCTTATTTTCCATTTACTTTGTTACTACAATCTTTCCGCTCTCTATCTGCAGGCCGCTGGCGATTACGCTGTAAACGTAGCTGCCGGAGGGGACGCTGCCCGTTTCCCAAATCCACTGACCCTGTGCGCCCGGGAGCGGGCGGGTGAGGAGCGGCCGGCCGCTCTGGTCGGTAATGGAGAGCTGCGCCGTGCCGTCGAAGCTGCCAAAATCCCAGATAAACGAGGCGTACTCTTTTGCCGGATTGGGAAATACCTGTACC